>NZ_WWIC01000080.1:0-46153 GCF_009872555.1 Streptomyces sp. SID5643 | reverse complement strand
CCCGCAGTGCGACGTGATGAAGGCCAACGGCAACTACGTCAAGGGCGTCGGCTACGCGCTCAACAAGCTCGGCGACGTGCCCAACGTCTACAACTACGTCGACGCCGCGCACCACGGCTGGATCGGCTGGGACGACAACTTCGGTGCCTCCGCCGACGTCTTCAAACAGGCCGCCACGAGCGAGGGCGCGACCATCGCCGACGTCCACGGCTTCATCACCAACACGGCCAACTACAGCGCCCTGAAGGAGGAGCACTTCTCCATCGACGACCAGGTGGGGGACAAGTCGGTGCGCCAGTCGAAGTGGGTCGACTGGAACCGGTACACCGACGAGCTGTCGTTCGCCCAGGCGTTCCGGCAGAAGCTGGTCTCCGTCGGTTTCGACCCGAAGACCGGCATGCTGATCGACACCTCCCGCAACGGCTGGGGCGGCGCCGCGCGGCCCGCCGGCCCGGGCCCGCGAACGAGCGTGGACGCCTACGTCGACGGCTGCCGCTACGACCGCCGCATCCATGTCGGCAACTGGTGCAACCAGTCAGGCGCCGGCCTCGGCGAACGGCCGCAGGCGGCACCGGAACCCGGGATCGACGCCTACGTGTGGATCAAGCCGCCGGGTGAGTCCGACGGGGCGAGCAAGCAGATCCCCAACGACGAGGGCAAGGGCTTCGACCGCATGTGCGACCCGACCTACACGGGCAACCCGCGCAACGGCAACAACATGTCGGGCGCACTCCCGGACGCGCCGATCTCCGGGCACTGGTTCTCCGCCCAGTTCCGGCAGCTGATGCAGAACGCGTACCCGCCCCTGCGGTGACCGTCCCGGACCCCAAGGGTCCCGCGCGGGGGTGGAGACAGGCGTCGAGCCTCCCCACCCCCGCGCGGGTGCGTCACGCCCGGGGCGCGATCCGCCGGACCTCGATCAGCGCGAGGCTCTCCGGGTGGAGGGTGGGCGACTGCACGCCGACCGCGGACAGGACACGGCCCGGCAGCTCCACACCCACCGGTGTCCACCAGGGCAGCGGGCTGGTGACCGGGCCCCGCACCACGTCTCCCGGCGGCAGCGGGGTGACGGCGTAGAGCTCGTCCTCCGCGAGGCCCGGCAGGCGCACCCGGCCCGCCGGCACCTGCACGCTCGTGGCCTTCTGCACCACCGCGTACACGGCCCGGGACCGGTCCGGGGCCACGACGCCGTGCACGAGCACGGCGGGGTCGTGGTGGTCGCCGTGCACGACGGTCCCGCCGTGCAGCAGCGGCCGGAGCCGTTTGTGGACCTCGATCCACTCCGCGAGCCGACGGCGTTCCTCCGGCGTCGCCCGGGTCAGGTCCCATTCGATGCCCATGTGGCCGAACAGCGCGGTGCCGGCACGGAAGTCGAGACCGTGCGTGCGGCCCGTGGTGTGCGAAGCGGGAGCGCCCACATGGGCGCCCATCAGCTCGGGAGGCAGCAGCATTCCCGTCCAGAGCTGGATCTGCTGCCGCTCCAGGGCGTCGATGCAGTCGCTCGTCCACACCCGGTCGCTGCGTTCGAGGATGCCGAGGTCCACCCGCGCGCCGCCCGACGAGCAGGACTCGATCTCCAGCGCGGGGTGGCGCCGGCGCAGCTCGTCCATCAGCGCGTACACCGCGGTGGTCTGGGCGTGCACCCCGCCGACACCGTACGGGCCGCTGCCCGCGTCGATCAGGTCGCGGTTGTGGTCCCACTTGAGGTAGTCGACGGCGTACTCGCCGACCAGGGCGTCGAGCCGTTCGAGCACGTACGCGTACGCCTCCGGGCGGCCCAGGTCCAGCACCTGCTGATGCCGGGCCTCGGGCGGCATGCGCCCCGCCGCCGACAGGATCCACTCCGGGTGGGCCCGGGCCAGGTCCGAGTCGGGGTTGATCATCTCCGGCTCGACCCAGAGGCCGAACTGGAGCCCGAGGGAGCGGACGTGCCCGACGAGCGGGTGCAGCCCCCGCGGCCAGACGTCGGGGTCCACGTACCAGTCGCCGAGCCCGGCCCGGTCGTCACGGCGTCCGCGGAACCACCCGTCGTCCAGGACGAACCGCTCCGCCCCGACCTGCGCCGCCGCGTCCGCCAGGGCGGTGAGGGTGTCCAGGTCTTGCCGGAAGTAGACCGCCTCCCAGGTGTTGAGCGTGACCGGGCGCGGTGCGGCCGGGTGGTGGGGGCGCTGCCGCAGGTAGGTGTGGAAACGCCCCGCCATGTCGTCCAGGCCCCGGCCGTACGCGCCCAGCAGCCACGGCGTGGCGTACGAGGCGCCGGGCGCCAGGCGTACCTCGCCCGGCAGCAGCAGCTCACCGCCGCCGAGGAGACAGACGCCGGAGTTGGTCCGCTCGGCGAAGGTGCGGTGGTTCCCGCTCCACGCGACGTGCAGCGCCCACACTTCACCGCCGCGGAAACCGAAGCCCCGCTCGCCCGCCGCGTGCAGGAGCGTGGCGTCGACGCCGGTGCGCCCGCGGCGGTTCTCCCGCAGATGTGTACCGAGCGTGAACTCGTGCCGCTGCGGGGAACGTTCCCGCAGATGACGCCCTGTCAGGTCCAGGATCTCGGTGGCGTGCGCCGGCACGGGGAGCGTGAGTTGCAGCGCGTCCACCGTGTAGGGAGCGCCGCCCTCGTTGGTGAGTTCCGCGCGCTGGCGCACGAGACCGGACGCGGTCAGCTCCAGCTCCCACCGCAGCGCCAGCCGTGCCTGCTCGTCCACGGCTTCGACGGTCAGGGAACGGGGGCCGGGCGTGCGCACCTCCCGGACGGTGAACGCGCTGGAGAAGTCCGAGCCCTCGCGGTGGCCGGACAACCCCGGAGTGCCCAGCCAGCCGGCCGACTGCTCGGGCAGCACGCTCACCGGCACCGGGACGTCGGGGACGCTGGTGCCCAGCTCGGCGCGGCTCGCCGCGGCGAGGGAGGCGAGGACCCCCGGCCCGCCGGACGTCTCGTCGCCCAGATCACCCAGGTCGGCCCCCCAGTGCAGGATCCGGGGCAGCCGGGGGCCCGAACAGTCGAGCACGAGGCTGGTGCCCGCGGCTCGGAAGTGGAGGAGGTGCTCGGTGCTCATGTGCGTCGGCCTTCGGTCGGTCGGATGGGGGCGGCCGGTTCGACCAGGGCCAGTTCGCCGACGCCGGCCTCCAGTGCGTCCCGGGCGTGCGCGTCGATGCCCGAGTCGGTGATGAGCAGGTCGGCCGTCTCCAGCGCGGTGATGGTCGCCAGGCCGGGCGTGTCCCACTTGGTGTGGTCGGCGAGCACCACGACCCGCCGCGCCGAGCGGCACATCGCCCGGTTGGTCTCCGCCTCCTCCAGGTTGGGTGTGCTGAAGCCGGTCCGGGCGTCCATGCCGTGGACCCCCATGAACAGCATGTCGACTCGCAGCGAGGTCAGCGCGGCGACCGCGACCGGCCCCACCAGGGCGTCGGAGGGGGTGCGGACGCCGCCGGTCAGGACGACCGTCTGCTTCTGCCGCCGGCTCGCCTCCAGGACCTGCGCCGCGCTGACGCTGTTCGTCACCACCGTGATGTCCGGGATGTCCAGGAGGTGGCGTGCCAGGGTCCACGTGGTGGTCCCCGCTGTCAGAGCGACCGCGGAGCCCGGAGCGACGAGCCGGGCGGCCGCGGCCGCGATGGCCTCCTTGGCGGTGACCTCACGCGACCGCTTCTCCCCGAACGAAGGTTCCTTGGTGCTGCCGTGCTCCGCGGTGACCGCTCCTCCGTGGACCTTGTCGAGGTGGCCCTGACGTGCGAGGGACTCCAGGTCGCGCCGGATCGTCATGTGGGACACGCCGAACCGCTCGGTCAGTGCCCCGACCCGGATCGAGCCGTGCTGCCGGACGAGTTCGGTGATCCGCTCCTGCCGTTGCCTTGCCAGCATGGCGTCACCGCTCCGACAAGGGCGGGCCGTCTTCCCGGATCACCCTGACATCGCCCGCCCGGACCTCGGTCCTGCCCTCGACGGAGGTGCCGCTCAGCAGGTCGACCCCCCTCGCCGGGACGGACACGTCACAGGAGGTGTGATTGACCAGGAAGAGATACGTGGCGTCCGGCCCGCGCCTGCGCACCGCCTCCACCCCGGCCGGAACCTCCGCCGCGGCCGTGACACCGGCCTCCCGGCAGACCCGGGACAGCAGTCCGCGCAGGGCGTCCGCGTCCGGCCGCGTCGCCACGTACCAGGACACTCCCGCACCGTGGGCGTTGCGGGTCACCGCCGGGTGTCCCGCCACGGGGCCGCCGTACGAGGGATCCTTGTCGAAGGACAGGACCGTCTCGGCGCCCCGCGGCTCCACGAGTTCGGTCCAGACGGTGCCCTGCGAGCTGTCGGAGAGGCGAACGGCCTGCTGTTCACGCAGGGGGAAGAACTCGTCGACGCGGACGCCGAGCATGTTCCGGTACGCCCCGGGGTGGCCGCCGAGCCGCACGTGGTCGTTCTCGTCGACCACACCGCTGAAGAACCCCACGGCCGTGTGCCCGCCGTCTCGGACGAAGGCGTCGAGCGACGCGGCGTCCGCGTCCGACGTGAGGCAGAGGCTCGGTACCAGCACCAGTCGGTGGCCGCTCAGGTCGCTCGACGGATGCACCAGGTCGCAGGTGATGCCCAGCGACCACAGCGCCTCGTACCAGGCGCGCACCAGGTCGAGGTAGCGCACGTCCCGCGAGGGGGTCGCGTCCATCTCCAGCGCCCACCAGGCGTTCCAGTCGAAGAGCAGGGCCACGTCCGACTCGACGCGGCTGCCGCGCACCTCGGCGAGGGCCTTGAGGTCCTGCCCGAGGCCGGTCACCTCACGCCAGGTCTTGGTGTCGGTGCCGCCGTGCGGGAGCATCGCCGAATGCCACTTCTCGGCGCCGGCCCGCGATTGGCGCCACTGGAAGTACAGGACGCCGTCGGCGCCTCGCGCCACGTGCGCGAGGCTGTTGCGCCGCATCTGCCCCGGGGTCTTCGCCACGTTGCGCGGCTGCCAGTTCACCGCGGAGGTGGAGTGCTCCATCAGCAGCCACGGAGCGCCGCCGCCCATCCCGCGCGCGAGGTCGGCGTCGAGCGACAGCCCGATGTGCGCCTCGGGGTCCGCGGCCGTGAGGTACTGGTCGACGGAGACGAAGTCGCACTCCCCGGCGAAGGAGAAACCGTCGACCTTCTTCTCCAGCGTGACCAGCAGGTTGGTGGTCAGCGGCACGTCGGGGGAGAGGCGGCGCACGATCTCCGCCTCGCGCCGGTGCAGTCGCAGCAGCGCGTCCGAGGAGAACCGCCAGAAGTCGAGTTGCTGGGTCGGATTGGGCACGGCGGCGGTGGCACGCGGCGGCATGATCTCCGCCCAGTCGCCGTAGCGCTGGCTCCAGAACGCCGTCCCCCAGGCCTCATTCAGGCCGTCGAGGTCCCCGTACCGCTCCCGCAGCCAGTCCCGGAACGCCCCGGCGCTGGTGTCGCAGTAGCAGTGCGCGTTGTGGTTGCCCCACTCGTTGTGCAGGTGCCACAGCGCGAGCGCGGGGTGGTCGCGGTAGCGCTCCACGAGCCGTTCGGTGAGCCGGCCGGCCGCCTCGGCGTAGGCGGGGCTGCTCGGGCAGAACGTCTGCCGCGAGCCGTGGGTGAGCCGGACGCCGTCGGCGGTCACCGGCAGCGCCTGGGGATGCCGCAGCGAGAACCACGGTGGCGGGGACGCCGTGGCCGTGGCCAGGTCGGCGGCGATGCCGCCCGCGTGCAGCAGGTCCAGGACCTCGTCGAGCAGCCCGAACTCGTACTGCCCGGGGCGGGGCTCCAGAAACGCCCAGGAGAAGACACCGACGGTGACCAGGTTGACGCCGGCCTCCCGCATGAGGCGGACGTCCTCGTCCCACACCTCGCGCGGCCACTGCTCCGGGTTGTAGTCGCCGCCGTAGGCGATGCCGCCGAGCCGATCGGACAGCTGCGTGAGCGCGTCGGTCACGACTTCACCGCTCCCGCCGCCAGGCCCGCCTTCCAGTACCGCTGGAGCACCAGGAAGGTGATGACGATCGGCACCACCGACACCAGCGAGCCGGTCAGACTCAGGATCTGCAGCGAGGGGTCGCGGCTGACCTGGGACTGCCAGGTGAAGAGGCCGAGGGTGACCGGGTAGAGGCGGTCGTCCTGGAGCATCACCAGCGGCAGCAGGAAGTTGTTCCAGATGACCACGAACTGGAACAGGAAGATCGTGACCATCGCGGGTGACATCAGCCGCAGCGACATGGTGAAGAACGTCCGCAGCTCGCCCGACCCGTCGATCCGGGCCGCCTCCAGCAGCTCGTCGGGCACGGACGCCGCCGCGAAGATCCGCGAGAGGTAGACGCCGAAGGGGCTGACGATGCTGGGCAGGAACACCGACCAGAACGTGTTGGTCGCGTCCACCTCGGCGAACAGCAGGAAGAGCGGCAGCGCCAGCGCCGTGGCGGGCACCAGGACACCGCCGAGCACCACGGAGAACAGCAGCTCCCGTCCCCGGAAGCGGTACTTGGCCAGGGCGTAGCCGGCCATCGCGGACAGCAGCGTGCCGACGGCCGCGCCGGCCCCCGCGTAGAGCAGGCTGTTGAGCAGCCAGGGCAGGTACACCCCGTCCTGCTTGGCGAACAGCGCTCGCAGGTTGTCGAGCAGGTGGAAGTCGGAGAACCAGAGCCCGAACGAGTCGACCAGGTCGCCCTGGCTCTTGGTCGCCGAAACGATCAGCCAGAACACCGGCAGCAGCATGTAGACGGCGATGACGACCAGGAAACCGGTGGCCGTGATCACCGCCAGGCGGCTCTCCCGGGGGCCGCGCGGCCCGGTCTTCGAGGTCTGGCGGGGCGCGTGGGCGCCCGCGGTGTCGGTGAGGAGGCTCATGACTCGGCCTTTCGCCCCGTGAGCTTGAGGAATCCGAACGACAGGACGAACGTGGCCAGCGCCAGCGTCACGGACATGGCCGCCGCCTCGCTGTAGTTGTTCGCCGAGGCGAGCGAGTAGGCCGCCAGGTTGGGTGTGTAGGTGCTGGTCACGCTGGTGGAGATGGAGCGCAGCACCTGCGGTTCGGTGAACAGCTGCAGCGTCCCGATGATGGAGAAGACGCCCGTCAGGATGAGGGCCGGCCGCAGGATCGGTACCTTGATCCGCCAGGCGATCTTCGCCTCGCTCGCGCCGTCCATCCGGGCCGCCTCGTAGATGTCGGACGGGATGGCCTGCAGCGCGGCGTAGATGATCAGCATGTTGTACCCGGTGTACGTCCAGGTCACGACGTTGCCGATGGACCACAGCATCATCGACGAGCCGAGGAAGTCCGGCGCGGAGCCGGCCTTGTCGAGCAGGTCCACGATGGGCGACAGTCGCGGGTCGTACAGGAAGGCCCACATCAGCGCGGCGATCACACCCGGAATGCCGTACGGCACGAAGTAGGCGATCCGGAAGAAGCGCTTGAGCCGGGTCACCGTGGAGTCCAGCAGCAGCGCGAGCACCAGGGCCAGCAGCAGCATCACCGGGATCTGCACCAGCCCGAAGACCAGCACCCGGCCGACACTGCCGAGGAACTCGGCGTCACCGAGCACTTCCCTGTACTGGTCGAGGCCGGCGAACACGGTGGTCTTGCGGCCGAAGGTGCCGCCGGTCCGCTCGGTCTTGAGCAGGCTCTGGTAGAAGGCGTAACCCACCGGAACCAGGGTGAACAGGATGAACGGCACGAAAAACGGCACGAGAAAGAAGACGGGAGCCCAGTTGCGTCTGCGGCGGGCAGGGACGCGGGTGGGGGTGGTCTGCGCCGGCGGCGGGGCTGTGGCCGCTATGGGATCGGCGGTCATGTCGTGGTCTCTTCCTGGGCTGGGCTGTGCTGGCGAGGGAGAACGGGCCGCGAGCGGGACCCGGCGGGCGGGGCCGGGCCCCGGGTCACCCCGGGGCCCGGCCCCCTGCCGCCTACTTGGCGACCTCCAGGGACTGCTTCTCCAGCGAGTCGGCCGTCTTGGCGTCGGTGGACTTCAGCGCGTCCTTGAGCGTGCCCTTGCCGCCCAGTGCCCCGGCGATGCCGTCGCCCATGAAGCGGTAGGTGTCGGTCATCGTCGGGCCGAACGTCCAGTCCGTGGTGACGTTCTTGGAGGCGTCCGCGAAGACGTCGAAGACCTTCTGCCCGTCGTAGAAGTCGACCGGCTTCTTCAGCGCCGCCAGGTCGAGCCCCTTGGTGGCGGCGGGGTAGAGACCGCCCTCACGGTTGAGGATCTCCAGCGCCTTCGGGTCGGTGTTCAGCCACAGGGCGAACTTCGCCGCCTCGTAGGGGTGCTCGCTCTTGCCGAGGACCGCCGTGGTCGAGCCGCCCCAGTTGCCGGCCTTGTTCTCACCCGCGGACCACTGCGGCATCGGGGCCACGCCCCACTTGCCGGAGGTCGCCTTGGCGTTGTCCCGGATGGTGCTGTAGCCCCAGGCGGCGCTGACCCAGGTCGCCACCTCGCCGTTGTTCCACGCCTTGTACAGCGCCGGGGAGAAGCCCTGCAGATCGGTCGCGACCAGCTTCTCGTCGATCATCTTCTGCCAGTAGTCCGCCACCTCGCCGGCGGCCGGACTGTCGACGTCGACCTTCCAGGCGTCGCCGTCCTGCGCGAACATGTTCGCGCCCTTCTGCCACAGCAGACCGCTGAACCAGTTCGGGTCCGTCTGGGAGAAGTGCGTCATGTACGCCTTCGGGTCGGCCTTCTTCAGCTTCTTGGCCGCCTCGTAGTACTCCTGCCAGGTCTTCGGGACCGCTATGCCGTGCTTCTCGAACAGGTCCTTGCGGTAGAAGAGGGCCATCGGGCCGGTGTCCTGCGGCACCGCCCAGACGCCGTCCTTGCCGTCCGCACCGAAGGTCACCTGGGACCAGGTCCAGTCGACGAAGTCGCCCTGGGCCTCCTTGACACCCGCGCACGAGGCGATGTCGGTCAGGCCGTCCTGGAGGCGGAAGCTCGCCAGCGAGTCGTATTCGATCTGCCCGAGATCAGGAGCATTGCCCGCCTTCAGGGCGTTCGACATGTTCTGGTAGGTGCCGGCGTTGCCGGCGGGGGTCGACTTGACGGCCACCTGGATGTCGGGGTTCTGGCGGTTCCACTCGGCCACCGCCTTCTCCACGCCGGGGATCCAGGACCAGTACGTGAGCTTGACCTTGCCGTCGCTCTTCTCGCACTTGGCCTGCTCACCCGAAGCGCTGTCCTCGGAACCGGAGCCGCCGCACGCCGCGGTGGCGATCAGGGGGAGCGTGGCAAGGGCCACCAGGGTCCGGCGGAGCGCAGGGCGATGGATCCGCAGTGACATGGACGTCTCCTCGGTACGGGCCGCTCCGCTACGGGTCCCGGAGTGGCGGGGTGCGCACACCCTGACTGTTAACTACTCGTAAAGTCAACACACTCCATCGCTAGATAACGGAATCAAACAAGAACCGTTATCGACCGCGTGGACGGTTCCACGATTGGTCTCTACCTGCACGGATTGGCGTTGCCGATCGCCGGACGGGATTGTCGAACGTTGTCAGAAAACGATTCAGCGAACGTGCAGCTGCAAATGCCGGGTGGCTTGGCTGGTGCCGTGCCCGTCGTCCGCGAGGCGTGGCCGTTCGGTGTCGTGCGATGTCTCAATCGGCTTTGTTCGACCGGCTGAATGGGGAACTGGGCAGGCGTTCCCGTTCGGCGGGCCGGACACTCCAGGGGCGTCGCTCCGGGCCGGGTGGCGCGTGCGCGGGTGCATACGCGTCGGTGGGCGCGGCCAGAGGGTTTCATCGGGCCGGTCCGGCGGTGAACGGTCCCGGTCGGGGCTGGGGCCTGAGCTGTCGGCCCGATCGGAATGAAGAAGCTCTCCCGAGAGCGTGAGAGCGCTCTCAGACCCACTCGGTTCCCTTGAGGAGGGCGGCAGGAGTGCGGGCTCCTCCATGAAAGAGGGCGGCGGGGTGCTGCTGCGCGAGATCACACAAGGATGCACACGCTCGCGCGGAGTCGCGGAGCCCGGTTGCCGATCCACCTGCCCGTCGGTCGGGGTGCGGTCACCTGCCGCCGGCGAGGTCCGTGCCGGTCCCGTGTAACAGACCCCTGTTTGAAGTGTTGACCGCTCGTTGACACGAGCCTACGTTGACGGCGTCTTGAGAGCGCTCTCAGAAGGGTTGCGCATGAGATTCCGCAGACCTCTCGCACTCCTGTCGACGGCCGTCCTGGCCGCCGCGGGTCTGGCGTCCACCGTCGGCAGTAGTGTCGCCTCCGCCGCCACCATCGAGGTGGGGAAGGGAAGCTACAGCGACGTCCGGCCGGCCGGACGGCAAGGTCCGTCGAACAACGGCGGCCAGGCGGTCAAGCCGAAGGTCACGCCCGCCATGGCGGACAAGCCCGTGCCGACCAACGACTGGTGGTCCTCGCTGATCTTCCAACGGTTCGCCTCCAACCCGTGGTCGGAGAACATGTACGGCCACCCCCTCACCTACAAGGCGGTCTCCGGCGGCCTGGAGGTCGGTTACCCGACGGACCATCAGATCGTGGGCGGGGGGAGGCAGTACGAGTTCGCGCACAAGGCCGACCTGACGCTCGGCCTCGCGGGCCTCAACTCACCCGACGCCAAGGCGGACGGGTGGAGCGACTGGACCGTCACCCCGTACTGGAAGGACGCCGCGCGCACCCTGCGGGCGACCATCGGCCACGGCTCACCGTACGTGTACGCGGAGGGCACCGGCGGCGCGGCGCAGATCAGCGCCGCGGCCCCGCCGACCGTCTTCGCCGACCAGGGCAACGTCCTCGGCGTCACCATCTCCGGCCACCACTACGCGCTGTTCGCCCCGAGCAGCAGCGACTGGACGGTCTCCGGAAACCAGATCCGCGCCGACCTCGGCTCCAGGGACTACTTCTCCCTGGCGGTCCTGCCGGGCAAGGAGGCGCTCGCCGACTACACGAAGTACGCCTTCAGCTTCGTGACCGGCTCCAAGGTCGACTGGGACTACCGGGAGGGCGACGGCGAGGTCAAGGCCACCTACACGCTGACCACCGAGGCGAAGGAGGGCGAGGAGACCGGCACCCTCCAGGCGCTCTACCGCCACCAGTGGCTGCACACCTCCGACCCGCTGACCGACTACCGCTACGTCTCCTCGCGAGGCGAGATGAAGGTCCGCGAGGGCACGTCCTTCACCACCACGCAGAAGGTGAACGGCGTCCTGCCCGGCCTGCCGAGCGCCGCGGGCGTCGACAAGGCCCGACTGAAGACCTACATCAACGACGTGCTGACGCAGGGCGATCCGTTCAGCGGCGCCATCGACACCTACTGGACCGGCAAGGCCCTGGGCAAGCTCGCCCAACTCGTACCGATCGCCGACCAGATCGGCGACACGGCCGCCCGCGACAAGCTCCTCACGCTCATCAAGGGCCGCATGGAGGAGTGGTTCACCGTCGGCGGCCCCTCCGAGTTCTCCTATGACAAGGACTGGCGCACCCTCATCGGCTACCCGGCCTCCTACGGCAGCGACCAGGAGCTCAACGACCACCACTTCCACTACTCCTACTACGTGATGGCCGCGGCGACCGTGGCGCAGTACGACCCGCGGTGGGTCGCCGACTCCGAGTGGGGCGGCATGGTGGAGGAACTCGTCAAGGACGCCGCCAACCCGGCCAGGGGCGACGCCAAGTACCCGTTCCTGCGGGGCTTCGACACCTACGCCGGGCACAGCTGGGCCGCCGGCCATGAGGCCTTCGCCGCCGGCAACAACCAGGAGTCGTCCTCGGAGTCGGTCAACCTCAGCGCGGGCCTGATCATGTGGGGTTCGGCCACGGGGGACAACGAACTGCGCGACCTGGGCGTCTACATGATGACGACCGAGTCGGAGTCGATCGCCCAGTACTGGTTCGACGCCGACCAGGAGGTCTACCCCGAGGACTTCACCCACGACGTCGTCGGGATGGTCTGGAGCAGTGGCGGCGCCTACGCCACCTGGTGGACCGCCAACCCCGAGGAGATCCACGGCATCAACTTCCTCCCCGTCACCGGCGGCTCGCTGCACCTGGCCCGGGAGAAGGAGATGCTCCGCCGCAGCGTGACCGAGATGGAGAAGGAGAACGGCGGCCCCGCCGTCGAGTGGAAGGACATCTTCTGGCAGGTCCAGGCCCTCTACGATCCGGCCAGGGCCATGCAGCACTGGAACCAGTGGAACGGCGGCTACACCCCCGAGGAGGGCGAGACCAAGGCCCACACCTACCACTGGGTCGCCACGATGAACTCCCTCGGCGCCCCTGACATGACGATCACGGCCAACACGCCGACGGCCGTCGCCTTCGACAAGAACGACACCGTGACCTACGCCGCGCACAACTACGGCGCCGAGGAGTGCTCGGTGGTGTTCTCCGACGGCGGCGTGCTGAATGTCCCGCCGAACTCGACCGCGTCCGGAGCGGGCGACGACACCAAGCTCGGCACACTGTGCGGCGCCACGGGCGGCGGCGAGGAACCCCCGCCGGCCGACGACAAGCCCACCGCGCCCGGCACCCCGGTCGCCTCCGGCGTCACCGAGACCTCGGTCGAGCTGACCTGGGACGCGGCGAGCGACGACAAGGGCGTCAAGAACTACGACGTCTTCCGCGGCACCACCAAGGTCGCCACCGTCACCGCCACCACGCACAAGGACACCGGGCTGACCCCCGGCACCGAGTACTCCTACACCGTCAAGGCCCGCGACACGGCCAACCAGGTCGGACCGGCCAGCGATGGCGTGAGAGTCACCACCGCCGGCGACCCGCCCCCGCCGTACGTCACGGGTGACACCTTCCACCTGCGCTCCGGCGGTGCGCTCGCCACCGAGGCGACCGCGACGAGTTCCTCGGACACGGTCCCGTCCGCGGGCGGCACCAACAACGACGGAACACCGAAGAACCCGGTCGTGTACGAGGTGAAGAACGTCAAGGGCGCCCTGAAAGCGGGCGCGGGCACCGCCTTCGCCTTCCAGATGGACGCCGGCTCGAACGTCGGCTACGCCCAGCAGGCCAGGGTCTCCTACGACCTGACCGGCGACGGCACCTTCGACCGCGTCGAGACGTACCGCTACTTCGCCACCGACCCGGTCCCCGGCTGGGAGGAGTACTCCTCGGCCCGGCAGGGCCTGCACTCCGCCTCGGGCACCCTGGGTGACCTGAACGGCGGCACGGTCCGCGTCGAGCTCTGGGGCGCGCTGGGCAACGGCCCGTCCACCGTCCAGGTGGGCAAGGGGTCCGTTCTGACCATCCCGTTCGCCTGACGGCAAGGCGGTCCCCCCCCGTGGTCCGGCACGACGGCCGGTCGTCGCCGACGGCGTCGGACCACGGGCATGGACTGCTGCCGGCCGGCCGGCGTGCTCACGGACGGTCGCCGGTGACGCCGCCCGGGGCCCCGATGGCCTACGCGCGGTGGTGGTCCGCGGAAGGTTCGGCTCATCGTCGAGAGGAGAACCCTGCCGAGAACGGAGCGACGCCTTGCCGCACCAACGGATCTCCCCTCAGGTCGTGGAGTCGCTCTCGACGCCCGAGCGGGTCGGGACGCACCTGGGCACTCGATGGTCTGCCTCACCCGGGCCGGTAGGGGCACGTCCCGGTAATCGCCCGCCTTGCGGTGCTTGAGCCGCTCGTACTGGCAGGTGGTCCGGTTGACCTGCTCAGTGATGCGGTAGACGTCGTCGGCGACGATGTTGTTGAGGTTGACCGCGAAGGCCTCACCGTTACGCATGCCGCACCCGCTCATCAGGTCGGCTACCAGCAGGAAGCTGTCGTCGCCGCCGGTGCGTATCTGCCGCAACTGCTCCAGTGAGGGGATCACCACCCGCTTGGGGTCGTACTGCGGCGGCTTCACACCGGCCACCGGATTGTCGTCGAACAGCCCCAGCCGGTTCGCATCCAGCAGGATCGCCTTCAGCTTGTCAAAGGCGTTCACCTGGGCGGCCAAGCCGATGCCGTTGCGCTCCAGGGTCTGAAGGAAACCCTCCACGACCTTGTGGTCGAAGGTGTTCATCCGCCGGCTGCCCAGCAGCGGCAGCAGATGGATATTCAGCAGCGACTCCAGGTGCACCACCGAGGCCGGCCCCAGATCCCGCTGGCAGGCCTTCCACCCGGTGGCGTACTCCTCGAACCGCATCGCGCCCTACCGGGCGATCCGCTCCGCCTTCGCCCGACCCCGCGGCGCCGCCTTCTTCGCGTCTTGCAGGCCTCCTCTCACCTTGTTGAAGCGGTCCTGGCCGTGTTCTTGGTCGGCCGCACGTACCGCTTGCGAGGCATGCCTGAGCCCTTCTTCCAGCGGCAGGCCGCTTCCACCTCCTCGTCCGTCGCGCCACTCATACCGAGGTCGGTGGCGTCGCCGGCACGGCCCGGATGCTGATGTCCTGCACATGCGCCTCCTGCGTGGCGGTCACTGCGGTGAGTACGGCCGCCGCGACGGATTCCGGCCGCAGGTAGTGCTCCGCCACGTACTCGGCCCCCTCCTGGGCGCGGATGGACCGCTGCATGTCGGTGGCCACCCGACCGGGGTAGACCGTGGTGACGCGCAGGCCGGGTTCCTCGGCGCGCAACGCGTCCGCGAAGGCCCGCTGGGCGAACTTGCTGGCCGCATAGGAGCCGCAGTTGGGGTACGCGTCGAGTCCGACACTGGAGTTGATCAGCACCACCTGTCCGCGTGCTGCCCGGAGGGCGGGCAGCAGCAGCCGGGTCAGCTCGGCGACCGCGATCACGTTGACCTCCAGGGTGTCCCGCCACACCTGGGCCGCGGTCCGGGCGACCGGCCCGAGCGTGGCGACGCCGGCGCTGTGCACCAACAGGTCCAGGCGCTCGATGCCGGCCACGGCCGCGGCCATGGCGGCATGGTCGGTCAGTTCCGCGGCGAAGGGCCGCGCGTGCGGAAGCCGGGCCGCTCGGTCTCGCAGTAGGACGTCGTCGCGACCACCCAGCAGCAGGTTGTGGCTGGGGGCGAGGGCCGAGGCGATGGCCGCCCCGATGCCGCGGGACGCCCCGGTGATCAAGGCAAGTGGCCGCATGATCCTTGTCCTCCGCTCAGTAGGGGCCCTGGAAGCCGGCGGTGACAGTCTCGAGGGCGGGCAGTCCGGACCTGGTCGTGTCGCACACCGCCAGGCAGGCCTTGACGATCTCGGTGGCGCTGGGGTTGAACGCCTCCTCCAGCGGCCATGAGACGGGTGCCGGGCAGTCAGGTAGCGTTACCCTGCGGACCGGGGCCCGCAGCGCCTCCGGGATCCGCTCGGCCACGACGGCGGCCACCTCGGCGGCGAACCCGTAGCGCGCCCAGCTCGTGTCGGCGACGACCAGCCGGCCGGTCTTGGCCACCGACTCGCAGATGAACGTGTCGTCCAGCGGCCGGATGCTGCGGACGTCGACCACCTCGACGCTGATGCCCTGGGTGGACAGCTGCTCGGCGGCCCGCTCCGCCTCGTACACCATCAGGGAGGCTGCCACCACCGTGACGTCGGTGCCTGCACGGGCCACCCGGCCGGCGCCGAACGGGACGGGGGTCATCTCTTCCGGAACCTCGCCGGTCAGCGGATAGAAGGTCCGGTTCTCGATCAGTATGGTCGGGGTGTCGCTGGTGAGCGCCGTGATGAGCAGCCCCTTGGCGTCCGCGGGTGTCGCAGGCGTCGCGACGTGCAGCCCCGCGTAGTGGCCGAAGGTCGCGTGCGGGCTCTGGGAGTGGGTGGCGCCCTGCCCCCATCCGCGACCCACGACTCCCCGTATGACCACGGCTGCGCCGCCCTTGTCGCCGCCGTACATGTACCGCCACTTCGCGGCCAGGTTCACCAGCGCGTCCAGGGCCAGGAACATGAAGTCCGCCCTGGTGTGGACGACGAGCGGCCGCATGCCTGCCACCGCGGCGCCGACGGCGAGGCCGGCGGTCGCGTTCTCCGAGTTGGGCACGTCCACGACCCGGTCAGGACCGAACCGGGCGAAGGCATCCTTGGTCGTGCCGTAGGTGCCGCGGAAGTCGTCCACCCCCTCGCCGACGACGAGGACGCGCTCGTCGGCCTGCATGCACTGCACGGTCGCCTCGGAGATCGCCTGCCAGTAGGTGAGCGTGCGCATGTCCAACTCCCTCTCCAAGCCTCGGTTCACGGTCATCGGCCCACGGGCAGGTAGGCGCCGTCGAGCAGGCCCGCCACGTCGGGGAACGGCAGCTCCTTGGCGTACGCCACCGCGGCGTGGATCTCCTCCTGCGACTCGGCCTGCCACCGCCGCACGAGATCGTCGATCCGGGGTTCCTCGGCGCGCACCGCGGCCACCGCGCGGTGGATGGGGCAGCGCTCGATCCAGGAGTCGATCTCCTGCTTCGACCGGTATCCGTGGTGGTGGTCCCAGCCCGGGCCGACATGCTCGCGCCAGCGATAGGTCGCCAGCTCCAGCAGGTACGGGCCGTTGCCCTCCCGGCAGTGGCGCAGTGCGGCCTCGGCGGCCTCGCGCACGGCGAAGACGTCGTTGCCGTCGATGGCGGCGGCGCGCACCCCGGCCGCCTCGGCCCGGCCGTGGACCGAGGTGCCGGGCGGCTGTCGCGCCGTCAGCGGGGACGAGATCGAGTACAGGTTGTTCTCGCAGACGAAGACGATCGGAATCCGGTGCACCGCCGCGAGGTTCAGCGACTCCGCGAAGACGCCCTCCTCGGTGGCGCCGTCACCGAAGAAGGTCAGCGCCACCCGGGATTCGCCGTTGCGGGCGAACGCCCAGCCGGTGCCGACCGCCACGGAGATCATCTCGCCGAGAATGGCCCCGGAGCCGGCGAATCCCACCGACTGGTCGATGACGTGGATCGACCCGCCCCGGCCGTGCGAGCAGCCGTCCTGTCTGCCGTACAGCTCGGCCACCAGGGCCCGGAGATCGCCGCCCTTGGCGAGGTACGGGGCGTGCGTGCGGTGCGCCGCGTACACCCAGTCCCGCGGTGTGGTCGCCGACAGCACCCCCACCGCCGTGGCCTCCTGGCCGATCGAGAAGTGGATGGCGGTGCGCATCTCCTGCTCGTCCCGGTAGTAGTCGGCGAGAACCTCCTCCACCACACGGATGCGCACCATCTCGCGGATCAGCCGCGTGCGGTCGGATGTCATGGTCGAGCACTCCTCGCGTAGTCGTGGCGCCGGCACCGCTCAGTACCGGCGGCTCTGTCGCCAGTAGCCGGCCGACGCCGGTGCGGGACGCCTGCGCAGCGGGTCCCCGAACAGCCGGCCCAGCAGGCCCAGCAGTAGCACCAGCAGATAGGCCAGCAGGAGCAGCGGGGTCAGCAGGGCATGCCTGGCGAATGTCATGGGGCAGGTCCTTTCCGTACCGGTCGGTCAGTCGAGGGGAATCCGGCCGCGCCAGTCCGTGTCCTCGTGCCACGGCGGCTGGTCGGACTTGAGGAGCAGGAAGCTGCCGATCGCCAGCGCGTCGATGTCGGTGCGCATGAAACAGCGGTAGGCGTCCTCGGGCGTGGCCACGATGGGCTCGCCGCGCACGTTGAACGACGTGTTCACCAGCACCGGGCAGCCGGTCCGGGCGTGGAACTCGGTGAGCAGCCCGTGCAGGTGCGGGTCGGTGTCCTGCGCGACGGTCTGTACCCGCGCCGAGTGGTCGACGTGGGTGACGGCCGGGATCTGCGAGCGCCGCACCCGGAGCAGGTCCAGGCCGCGCAGGTGCTCGGTGCCGGCCTGGCGCAGCCGGCGCCGCTCGGCCACCTGCGCCACGATCAGCATGTACGGGCTGTCCTGGCGCAGGTCGAAGTACTCAGTGGTGTGCCCGGCCAGCACGATCGGCGCGAAGGGCCGGAAGGACTCCCGGAACTTGATTTTGAGGTTCATCGTGGACTGCATCTCGGCGTTGCGCGCGTCGCCGAGGATGGACCGCCCGCCCAGGGCCCGGGGGCCGAACTCCATCCGGCCCTGGAACCAGCCGACGACCTTGCCGTCGGCGAGCAGCCCGGCGACGGTGGACCGCAGCTCGTCGGTGGCCAGGCGCCGGTACGGCAGTGTCTGGGCGTCCAGATAGACCTGGATCCGATCGTCGTCGTAGCCGGGGCCCAGCCGGGCGCCCTGCATGCCGTCCCCGCCGGAACCGAGGTGGGCGCGCGGCCCGTTCGCGGCCAGCAGCGCGGCCCCGAGCGCCCCGCCCGCGTCGCCCGCCGCCGGCTGTACCCAGATCTCGTCGAACAGCCCGCTCTCCACCAGCTTGCCGTTGGCCACGCAGTTGAGTGCCACCCCGCCGGCCAGGCACAGGTGGCGTTCCCCGGTGTGTTCCCGTGCGGCGGCGGCGAGGTTGACCATGATCTCCTCGGTGACCAGCTGCACGGAGGCGGCGAGGTCGAACTCCCGCTCTGTCAGTGGCCCTTCCGGCTCGCGGCGCGGCCCGCCGAACAGCTCGGCGAACCGGCGCCCGGTCATCACCTGGCCGTAGAGGAACTCGAAGTAGCGGGTGTCCAGCCGGAACGAGCCGTCCGGCCGGATGTCGACCAGCTTCTCCCGGATCAGCGGCGCGTACACCGGCCGGCCGTACGGTGCCAGGCCCATCAGCTTGTACTCGCCGGAATCCACCTTGAAACCGCAGAAGTAGGTGAACGCCGAGTACAGCAGCCCCAGGGAATGGGGGAAACGCAGCTCCCGCAGCGGTTCGACGCGCCGGTCCCGGCCGTGCCACAGGGTCGTGGTCGCCCACTCGCCGACGCCGTCCACGCACAGCACGGCCGCCGACTCGTACGGGCTGGGCAGAAACGCCGACGCCGCATGCGATTCGTGGTGCCGGAAGCGCCGGATCGGCGGCACGGCGCCGAGATCGAGCCGGGCCAGCTCGTCGCGGACCACGCCGAGCGTGCGCAGTTTCCACCCGAGCCACTCGGGCATGCTGTGGCGGAACGAGCTCCACGCCCGGGGGGCCGTGGCCAGATAGGTGGCCAGCACCCGGGAGAACTTCAGCCGCGGATCCTCGTAGTAGGCGATGACGTCGACGTCATCGAGTTTCCGGCCGGCCTCGGCCAGGCAGGACGCGACCGCGAGGGCCGGGAAACCCGCGTCGTGCCGGTTCCGGCTGAACCGCTCCTGCTGGGCGGCGGCGACGATGTGCCCGCCTTCGACGACGGCGGCCGCACTGTCGTGGTAGTAGGACGAGATGCCGAGGGCAGTGGTACTCACGGGTCCAGCTCCCTATCGCCGACCGATCTCTGCAGTGAGTGCGCCGTACACCCTGGCCGCCAGCCCCTCCGGCGGGCTCAGGGACCGGTATCCGTCCCGGATGCGCTGCCACACGGCGTCGGTCGTCCGCCGCCCGGCCGGGTCCGGCTGCTCGGCGAGGAAGGTGTCGATCGCGTCCACCGCCCACGCCGAGTGCCCCGTGGACACGTTGTCGATGGTGTTGTGCAGGTCGACGAACCGGGTGCTGAACCCGTGGTGGCGCAGGGCCACCTGGGCGTCGCGGTAGCTGCCGCCGACCCCGGACAGTTCCATGGCCAGGTTGAGCCCGAGGATCTCCGGGGCGAAGGTCTGCGGGAACTTGGCTATGCACAGCCAGAACACGGGCAGCGCGAAGGAACGGTCGTCGAACCCGGGCCACGCGGCGAACTCCTCGGAGTCCGTCGGCGGCAGCTCGACGCCCATCTCCCGGAGCAGGTCCCGGTAGATCTTGGGGTGGTTCTGCCGCCAGATCCCGTTGCCCAGCTCGTCCCAGTAGGTCTGAAACAGGAAGTGCCCGGCGGGGGAGGAGGCCAGCCGGTAGTCGGTGTAGCCCTGCAGCCAGCCGCCGTCGATCAGGATCAGCGGTGCCAGCTGCAGCGTCGACTCGACCAGCTCCTCCCGGCTGGGCAGCGGCGGGTCGCCGGCGGCCCAGACCGCGCCGTGCCGGTCGTGTTCGGTGGCCAGCCAGCCGCGCAGCCCGTTGTCCGGGTCCCAGCGCGCGGGCAGTCCCCGCTCCGCCTTGTCCCTGCGGAAACGCGATCGGGCCAGCCAGCGCCGGGCGTAGCGGTGGGCGAACTGCCGCAGCCCGGGGGGCTCCGCCCGGCTGAGCAGCGCCCGGTAGGCCGATCGCGCCTTGGGCCGGCCGAAGTCGCCGGCCGCCGGCCCGTCGGCGGGGCGGGCGTCGATCTCCAGGTCCGACCGGTGCCAGGAGCCCTGCGCGACGCGCAGACGCCGGTGTCGCTCGTGGGCGTCCTCGCCGGCGTCGAGGGCCGATCCCTCCTGCGGCAGGTGCGTGATCCAGTCGCGGAGCAGCGCGATCTCCTGCTCGGTGAAGACGCGGAACATGGGCCCCTTCTCACCGATCAGTCCGCACACCAGCGGGCTGCGGTCCGGCTCGCCCGGCCGCACCAGAGTGCTGCGGGCCAGCGCCCGCAGGAATCCGCTCGGCCCGGCGTCGACGCCGGCGAACCATTCCGACAGCGGACGGCCCTCCAGCGGTAACTGCCCGTGGTACACGGAAGCCTGCCGGGACCGGGCCCAGATCAGCCGCCACACCGGGTAGTCCGGATGGGTCGCCAGCCGAGTCTCCTGCTCCAGTGCGTCGCACCACAGCGCCAGTTCCTCGGCGGCCCAACGGAATCCATGGCGCACCCGGTCCCCGGCACCGCGATCGGTGAGCGCCCGCGCCGCCGAGAGGGCCAGCTCCAGCGGGACCGGCTCGTCCGGCGCCCGGGCCCGGCCCAGGTCGAAGGTGTCGACCGGAACCGGGACGTCCTCGGGTTCGAGCGCGGCCAGCGGCGGGAGCACGCCGACCGCGCGCAGGCACAGATCCGCCCCTACGAGCTCGGGGCGGAACCGGTCGGGCAGCCGACTCATTGTCAGCAGCACGGCCGGCAGTCGGAAGCTGAAGCTCTCGACCTGGTCGCTGGCGGCGAGCCGGGGTCCGGGCGCCTCGTCCTTGAAGCGGTGGGCCCGCAACACCGCCCGGTACTCGCTTCCTCTGTCCGCCAACGGATATCCCACCCCGAGGTCGGAGGAGTAGATCCGCAGGAGGGTGAGCGTCAGCTCGCTCTCCGCGTTACCCGCGCTGGACAGCCACTGCAGCCAGGCCCCGGCCGACAGCGCGAGCGGAGCGCAGTTGCCGAGTACACAGCGCCGGGCCGACGCCCGGTGCGGACCGGCCAGTGCGGAGCGGAACCCCTGCTCCCGTTCGGATGCCCATCGGCGCGCCTCGTCCACGAGACCGGCCAGGTCCCGCTCGGGCTCGGCCGGCCGGCCGCCGACCGGGTCGATGGCCGCGCGCGCCACCGGCAGGTCCGGGCCCGGCGACGGGTGCTGTTCGGGATGTAACGCCCGAGCGTACATCGCTCGGTAATCGACGCTTGTCACAGCTTTGTCCCAGGTCGAATGGCTGCTCAGAACATCGGGTAGATCGAGCTGTCGTTCCTGCGCTTCTTCTGACGCCGCCGGAACCAGCGTTTGATCGTCTGCCACATCAAAACTCTCCCCGTGTTCCGCCGGGCGTCAGTACTCCGTTGATGGCCGCCGCCAGCCGTTTGTTGCCCGCATCGGTGATATGCGCATGGTCGATGAAAAGCCACTCGTCGCCGTCGAGCAGCGCGCTGGCGTCGAGGAAGGAAATGCCCCTGCGGGCACAGACCGCCGCGAGCCGGTCGCGGTAATCGCGGTAGACGTCGTCGCCCAGGATCGGTGCGAACATGTTCCAGAGCGCGGACCGCTCGCCGTTCACCTCGTCGATCAGGAGTGTCTCTTCGGGCGACAAGGTCTTTTTCGTCCACGCCGCCGTCGGCTGGAGCATGAAATGCACCTTCGCGCCGGTCGGTGCGGCCAGTTCCAGCAGCCGGTCGAGATCGCGCGCCTGTATCTCGGCGGCGAGTTCGGACCGGGCGAGCGGGCTGAGGGTTTTGTCCGGTTCCGGTTCGGCCCCGGTCAGCCGCCGTGCCAGACGACCCACCGCCCACTTGGGCTGTTGGTAGTACTTCTTCAGATCCGGATTGCCGAGCTGGGTGAAGAACTCGCCGGAGAAGAAGAACTGGCCGTAATCGGCGCCGGCCTCGGGGAGCCCGGCCACCACCAGGTTGTTGAGCCCCGCCAGCACGACGATGTCCCGAATGCGCGGCAGTTGGTGCCGGTGCAGCAGGAAGACCAGCAGCTCCTGGGTGGAGTTGAAGGCGGACGCCGCCAGGTTCAGCCACGGCGGTGAGCCGGGCTCCCGCGCCAGCAGCGAGGGGATGGTGTTGGCGTCGCCCACCGCGCCCCAGCCGAACGCGGGCGAGGCGCCCAGCATCACGCTGACCTCGCCGGACGGGCGGTCCTGGAGCAGCGAGTAGCGCCGGCCCCCGACGTCCGTCGGCCGGAAGCCGCCTGAGTCGGTGGTGAGCACGGGCGACTGGTAGTCGGCCCGGCTGAAGAACATCAGGTAGGGCAACCAGCGCATCTCGCCGCTGGCGAACTCCTCGTAGTGCTTCATCTGTGGGGCTAGTTTCGCCTGCTGGTCCAACGCGTTTCTCCTTGACGATGCCGACCGGAACGCTCGGGTGGCCGTGGCCGGCGCGGTAGTCGTTCGCGCACAACGGGCCCGGGCCGGTCACCGGGGCAGCGTGCCGAACAGGAAGCCGTCCGGTTCGTCGGAAACCGGGAACTCGATGCCGGCGTCACTGCCCACGGCGCTGAACTCCTCGTGCAGCGACACACCCAGGGCGAGCCCCCGGTCCATGACGGAATCCAGCCGAACCCCCCAGCCTGCGGCCTCGAGCCGGGCCGGCGCGGCCTGCCGGGGTTCGGTGTTCCAGTTGACGCTGCCGATGTCCACGCCCAGCAACTCGGTCGTGTCGGTCAGCGCCGTGTGCGCGGCGAACCAGTGGATCAGGTCCGCGGGCATGTACTGCATGGCCAGTCGGCTGCCGGGTGCGGAAAGCTTGTGGATGGCGGTGAACAGGTCGGCCTCCCCCTGTGCGGAGAGGTACAGCAGGATGCCCTCCGCCACCCACGCTGCCGGCCTCGTGGGGTCGAACCCGGCACTGCGCAGGGAGGACTCCCATTCGTCCTGCCGGGGATCGACGCCGGCCGTGTGCCGCGCGCAGCGGGGTTCCGCCCCGGCCTCGTGCAACACCGTGTCCTTCAGGCTGAGCAGCCCGGGCTGCTCCACTTCGTAGAAGTCCATTTCGGACGGCCAGTCCAGCCGGTAGGCGCGTGTGTCGAAGCCCGGAGAGAAGATCACCGCCTGGTCGATGCCCGCCGCGTTCGCCGCCAGCAGGAAGTCGTCCATCACCCGGGCCCGGATGCCGCCGAACCGGGAGGCCACCATGGCGCCTGCGGCTCCGGAGCGTTCCAGCTCATCGACCCGTGTCGGCAACGTCGGCCGTATCCGCACAGCGTGCACGAAATGGGCTGCCAGCGGGTCGTTGATCAGGTGGTCGGGGCGATCCGACTCCACTGCGCGAGCGGCGCAGTTGATCACGGCGCTGAGGCCGACGGTGTCGGACACAGTCCAGCCGGCATGTCCCTCGGACATCTGGTCTCCTGAAAGGATCGCGAGTATCTGGTCGACGAAGGCGATGCGTTGGCGGCGGCATGCGTACAACCTCGGATCAGAAGCTGGCGAGGGGATAAGAGATCCGAGTGTTCATTGCGGAGTTCTCTCTGGAACTGGAACGAGCCGAGGCTGAACCTGAGGGTGACTCGGGCGTCGTCCGCCCGTCGGCGCCGACCTCCCGGGGGCTGCGCCGCGTTCGCCCGAGCGCGTTGAGGCGGGCCAACTGGTCGTCGGTGAACATGAGATCCGACGCCGCGACGTTCTCCTTGAGATGCGTGGGCGAGCTGGTGCCGGGAATGGGAATGATCGTCGGGGAGCGGTGCAGGAGCCACGCAAGCGCCACCTGACTCGGAGTCGCTTCCAGCTCGGTGGCGACGTCGGTCACCGGGCTTTTCGCGGCTGCGAGTTCACCGCGGGCGATCGGCAGCCACGCGATGAAGGCGATCGAGTGCTTCTCGCAGTACTCGATCACCTCGTCATTGCGCCGGTCGGTCAGGTTGTACAGGTTCTGCACGCCGGCCACGGTGATGTGCTCACGGGCCTCCTCCAGTTCCGCGACGGTGACTTTCGACAGCCCGATGTGCCGGACCTTTCCTTCGTCCTGCAGTTCCTTGAGCGCGCCGAACTGCTCGGCCGCCGGCACCTTCGGATCGATCCGGTGCAGCTGGAAGAGGTCGATGCAGTCGAGTCCCAGCCGACGCAGGCTCAGCTCGGCCTGCTGCTTGAGGTATTCCGGTCGGCCCAACGGCACCCACTGATCGGGACGGGGCCGGCACTGTCCGGCCTTCGTCGCGATCACCAGGCCGTCGGGATACGGGCGCAGTGCTTCGGCCAGCACTTCCTCGCTGCTCCCCAGCCCGTAGGAATCGGCCGTGTCGATGAAGGACACACCGAGGTCCACGGCCAGCCGGGCCGTGCTGACCGCCGCTTCACGGTCTTCCGGCGGACCCCAGTGTCCCGGGCCGGTCAGCCGCAGGGCGCCGAATCCCATCCGGTGAACCGGAAGGTCGCCACCCAGCGAGAAGGTGGTCCTGTCGGGCTGCGTCATTCGTTCCTCCTGAACGACGTCCGTGAACTCGGGTGGGGCACGTGGTGACCTCGGTGCGGGCGCGGCGGTGACGGCGGCTGTGCCGTAGGGGTGGGCGTGCTGCCTCCAGCGACAACCACCGCCACTCCACCCACCACCAGGCCGTCGTCGACGCCGGCACCCGGCCGGCCGAGCAGAGGGGACGGCCTCTGCCATCCGGACACGGTGGATCCCTGGGTCAGGGGGCCGCCGTCGACGGCACCCGCTCGTCGGCTCTGCGGGTCACCTCGTGTCCCCGTGCCAGGGTGAGCCGTACGATGTCGCAGACCCGGCGGATGTCCTCGCGGGAGACGGTGGGACCGGTGGGCAGGGCGAGTACCATCTGCGCGAGCCGCTCGGTGTGGGGTAACGTGACCGGCTGCTCCGAGCGGTAAGGCTCCATCTCGTGGCACCCGGGGGAGAAGTACCGCTGGCCCACCACGTTCTCCGCTCTGAGCACCTCGTCCAGCAGGTCACGGTGGACACCGGTCACGGCGGCGTCGACTTCCACGATCAGATAGTGGTAGTTGTTGCGCTCGGTACGGTTGAATTCCATGACCTTCAGCCCGGCGAGCCCAGCGAGTTCCGACTGGTAGTCGTCGTAATTGGCCTCGTTCCGGCGAACCGTTTCCTCGAAGGCGTCGAGTGAGGTCAGGCCCATCGCGGCGGCGGCTTCGGTCATCTTCCCGTTGGTGCCCGTCTCCCTGGACACGCGTCCCTGAACGAATCCGAAGTTGTGCATCGCGCGGACCCGCTGGGCCAGTTTCTCGTCGTCGGTCACCACCGCGCCGCCCTCGAAGGCGTTGACCACCTTGGTGGCGTGGAAGCTGAACACCTCGGCTTGCCCGAAACCACCGATCGGCTGCCCTTCCGACGTGCAGCCGAGCCCGTGTGCAGCATCGTAGAACAGCTTAACGCCGTGATCGGCCGCGACCTTCGCCAGCTGGTCGACCGCGCAGGGACGACCCCACAGATGGACCGGAACGATCGCACTCGTGCGAGGGGTGATCGCCGCCTCGACCAGTGCGGGATCCAGGCAACTGGTGGCCGGGTCGATGTCAACGAAAACCGGGGTCAGACCCAGCCAGCGGAACGCTTGCGCGGTCGCCGGGAAGGTCAGCGACGGCATGATGACCTCCCCGGACAGATCGGCGGCGCGAGCCAGCAGCTGGAGGGCGACGGTCGCGTTGCAGGTCGACACGCAATAGCGCACGCCGGCCAGTTCCGCCACTCGCTGCTCGAACTCCCGGGCCAGCGGTCCGCCGTTGGTCAGCCACTGGTGGTCCAGCGCCCAGTTCACACGATCGAAGAACCGGGCTCGGTCACCGACGTTGGGCCGCCCCACGTGAAGCGGTTGCAGGAATGCCGAAGAACCGCCGAACATGGCGAGATCGCCGAGATTGCGTTTCATGGTCATACCTCCCCGGTGCATGGGAAAGTGCACCCGGCAGCGGCACTGAGGACTTGGATGTGCCGAAGAGACAGGACCGCAGTGCACGACGACTTCTCCGACGTGCACGTGCGAGAGGGGTGTACGGACTCGATCAGTGCTTGCGGCGCCAGTAGATGCCCGTCACGTCCACCGTCTCGATCGGTTCGTCGATGCCGTGTTCACTCCGGTAGTCGTGGACGGCCTGCTTGCACGCCGGGATCAGGTAGTCGTCCACGATCACGAACCCACCCACGGAGACCTTCGGGTAGAGGTTGACCAGCGCGTCCATCGTCGACTCGTACAGGTCGCCGTCCACCCGCAGGACCGCGAGCCGATCGATCGGCGCGGTCGGGAGCGTGTCGGCGAACATGCCGGGAAGGAACTTGACCTGGTCGTCGAGCAGGCCGTAGCGAGCGAAGTTCTCCCGCACCTGCTCCTCGGAACAGCTCAGTACCCAGTTCAGGTGGTGGAATTCCATGGCCTGGTCGAGCGGGTGACTGTCCTCGGACGTCACGGGAACACCGGCGAACGAGTCGGCAAGCCATACGTTCCGGTCTTCCACGCCGTGCGCCTTGAGGAGTGCGCGCATCAGGATGCAGGCGCCACCGCGCCACACGCCGGTCTCGATGAGATCGCCGGGAACACCGTCCTGGAGCACCTGCTCCACACACATCTGGATGTTGTCCAGGCGGTGCAGGCCGATCATGGTGTGCGCGACCGTCGGCACGTCCAGACCTTCGGCCCGGTGGTCGGCGTCGAACGCCCCGCGGTCGATGGCCGAGCCTTCCGCGTCCGGACGCATGCTGTCCGCCAGATCCTTGTCCAGGACGTTCATCCCGACCGGGAAAGTAGGGTGATCCCCATAGATAGTGTTTGCCACAACACGTTTCACGAGGTCCACGTAAAGCTCGTGAGTCTGCACAGTCAAAGTACCCCCCAGTTGGAGAATCAAGCGGAGAAATAAATTCTTCAACCGACCCTAACGGCTGTCCGGAAGGGGGGCAAGGATTCATTTCGGCGGTATCGGTAGATGCGCTTTCTTCGCGTGTCCGGGGCGAAGCCGAGGGCCCGGCCTGTCGACCCGCCCGGCAGGAACGCACGCAAAGGCCCCAAGGAGCGACGGGCCGCAATATCCTAGAATTTCTTCTGTTTCTCGTCGGTTATCCGTCTGCCGGCCATTGTCCCACTGCTGTTCAGCATATTGCAATCCTCATCGGGTCGATTCGCGTTAACGGGACGGGCCGTCGGTGAATTCTGATCGATTTCCCTGGGCCGCGCGGGCCGCCTCGGTCACGTCACCGCATGAAGCCGCGTGCGTGCTCCCAGCCTGCTGCGACATCCGCCTCCAGCTGGTTGAGTCGTGCTGTGACCACTTGGTCGAACCCGTCCATGAAGTACTCGTCGCCGGCGTGCGGCGCTATCCGGTGGTCGTCGTTCACGAACCGCTCGACCACCTCCGCCAGGGAGGTGCCCGGCCCCACCCTGCCTGCGATGTAGCGGTCCGCTCCGTCAAGATTCGGGAAACCTGCCTCCCGGTACAGGTACACGTCACCCAGGAGGTCCACCTGCACGGACACCTGGGGATGCACGGACGGGCGCATGGTCTGGGGCCTGATCCTCAGCAGCTCGGCGTCAGCGCCGGTCTTCAGGCTGTGCAACGCGTAGCCGTAGTCGATGTTCAACGTCGGGGTCCGCCGGCTCACCTGCTCCTCGAATGCGAGGAGCCCTTCCTGGAGTTCAGTGCGTTCGGCCTCGGACAACCTGCCGTCTCCCCGGCCGCTGTAGTCCTCGCGCACGTTCAGGAAGTCCACTGGTCGGTCCGACGCTGCCTCGTTCAGCTCGGCGATGAAGTCGACGAGGTCGAGCAGGCGGTGGATGCGCCCGGGCAGCACGATGTAGCTGAGCCCGACCCGAATCGGGCTCTCCCGCTCGGAACGCAGCTGCTGGAAGCGTTGCAGATTGGCGCGGACCCTTCCGAAGGAGGCCCGCTTACCCGTGGTCTCCTCGTACTCCTCGTCATTGAGCCCGTACAACGATGTGCGCACCGCGTGCAGATCCCACACCCCGGGCTGTCTGGCCAGTGTCCGCTCGGTGAGCGCGAACGAGTTCGTGTACACGGTCGGCCGCAGGCCGCGGGCCGCCGCACGACTACTGAGCGCTCCCAGCCCCGGGTTGGTCAGGGGCTCCAGGCCGCCGGAGAAGTACATGGCGTACGGGTTGTCGGCCGGTATCTCGTCGATGACGGACTCGAACATCGCGTTGCCGGACTCCAGCGCCGAGGGATCGTAGCGGGCACCGGTCACCCGGACGCAGAAGTGGCAGCGGAACATGCAGCTCGGCCCCGGGTACAGGCCCACGATGTACGGGAAGACCGGCTTGTGCGCCAGGGCCGAGTCGAAGACTCCCTGCCGCTCCAACGGCAGCAGGGTGTTCTGCCAGTACTTGCCCGCCGGCCCGGTCTCCACGGCGTGACGCAGCTCCGGGACGAGACCGAAGAGGCCGAGGAGACGGCCGAAGGAAGCCCGGTCGACGTCCAGCAGTCGGCGTGCGTCCTCCAAGGGAGTGAAGGGGTGGTTCCCGTAATGCTCGGCCAGCTGTACGAGCCTTCGGGCGACCGTCGGGTCCTCGTCAGCTCCGACGTGTCCGTCGGCGGTCAGGGCGTGGTGCACCGTGTGGACCGCTGCCGCGAGGTCGGCGCCAGGGCGAGCGCACATCGCGACCGGATCGGCCGGGGTGGAGGCTTGAGACATCATCCTTCATGTCCAATCGTCTGCGTCCGGATGCTCGGTTCGGACCCCGGGGAACAGGGCCAGGACGGCGCCACGCCTCCTTGTCGTCGGGTCACCTTTGCCCTCGAAGGCGCGCAGCGGCACGTGCCCGGGCTCCTGACGGGTGTGGGGGTGCCGCCCTGTCGCGGCGGGGCGGTCACCGGGGCAGCACCGCTACGGAGGCGGTCAGGGACGTCTCCGCGGCGGAGGGCCCCACGTACACGGACCTCTTGCCGGTGCCCAGCTTCCACGTGCCGGCGGACGTGTCCCAGTGACGCAGTTGCTGCTCGTCGACGGGAACGGTGACGCGCCGCCGCTCTCCCGGCTGGAGGGTGACCTTGGTGAATCCGGCGAGTTTGCGCAGCACCTGGCGGGCCTGGGTGTCCGGGCTGGCGCCGAGGTAGACCTGGACGGTCTCCCTGCCCACCCGGTCACCGGTGTTGCGGACGGTGACCGTGGCCTCGAGCCCCTGGGCGGTGCGCGCCACGGACAGGCCGCTGTAGGCGTAGGTGGTGTACGACAGGCCGTACCCGAACGGGAAGAGCGGTTCTACGCCGGTCCGGTCGTACCAGCGGTAGCCGACATCCAGTCCCTCGGAGTAGGTCTCCTTGCCGTCGACACCCGGGTAGCGGTGCGGGTCACCGGCCATGGGATGGCCGGTCTCGGTGGCGGGGAAGGTCTGTGTCAGCCGACCACTGGGGTTGACGTCGCCGAACAGCAGCGAGGCGGTGGCCTCCGCGCCCTCTTGTCCCGGGTACCACATCTCCAGCACGGCGGCGGTCTCGCGCAGCCAGGGCATGAGCACCGAGGAACCGGTGTTGAGGACGACGATCGTGCGGGGGTTGACCTTGGTGACCGCCGCGATCAGCTGGTCCTGCCGACCGGGCAGGGACAGCGAGGTCCGGTCGACGCCTTCGGCGCTGTCGTCCTGGGCGAAGACGATGGCGGTGCGGGCCTTGGCCGCCGCCGCGACGGCGCTGCTGAAGTCGTCCCGGGCCGCCTCGGGAGTGACCCAGCTCAGCTCTACCGACAGCGGGGTCTGTTCGAAGGCCCAGCCGTTCATGGTGACTTCGTGCGTGCCGCGGGTCAGATGCATCGTGGTGGTGACGGTGCCGAACGCCTCGCTGCCGAGGACAGCGGACTGCCCCGCGATCTGCAGGTTGGCGACTCCGCCGACGGCAGTGAAGGCGATCTTGTAGTCGCCGTCGGCGGGGACGGTGAGTCGCCCCTTGTAGAAGACGCCCTGGCCGCTGGGCTCCAACTGCTTCCCGCCCTTGAAGGCGGGAACGAGGGAGCTGTCGGGCAGGGGCACGCCGACGAGGTCCTCGCCGGGCTCGTGGACGACCCGGGCCTTGTCGCCGGCACGCCGAGCGATGGCGTCGACGGGGGCGGTCGCCTGGTCGGGTATGACGTGCGCGCTGCCGTTGCCGGTGACCTTGGGGTGCTTGGCGCTGTTACCGATGACGGCGATGTCCGTGGCGTCCTCGCCGGCCAAGGGCAGCATCCGGTGCTCGTTGCGCAGCAGCACGCCGCCGTTCTCGGCGATGGTGCGGGCCGCCCTGCGGCCGGCCTCGGGGTCACGGTGCGGGCGCTCGGTCGCCTTGCCGTCGAGCAGGCCGAAACGCTCCATCTGGCCGACGATGCGGGTGACGGAGCGATCGAGCGTCGCCTCCGGGATGCTGCCGTCCTGGATGGCCGTCTTGAGCGCGGAGGAGAAGTACTTGGAGTCCGGCACCGGCTGGCCCAAAGTCAGCTCGACGCCCAGCTCCTGGTCGAGGCCCTTGGTGATGTCGCCGGTGCCATGGGTGGCCAGCCAGTCGGACATCACCCAGCCGCGGAAGTCCCACTGTTCGCGCAGCACGTCCTGGAGCAGATGCGCGTTGCCGCAGGCGTGCGCGCCGTTGACGCTGTTGTACGAGCACATCACCGAGGCGGCTCCCGCCTGGACGGCGCTGCGGAAGGCCGGCAGTTCCACCTCCTGCAGCGTCTGCTCGTCGACGGTGGCGTCGATGGTCTCCCGTTGGTACTCCTGATTGTTCGCGGCGAAGTGTTTGACCGTGGCCATCAGGCCCTGGTCCTGGATGCCGCGGATCTCGTCGGCGGCCATCCGGGACGACAGCAGGGGGTCCTCGCTGTACGTCTCGAAGTTCCGCCCGGCGTTCGGCACCCGAATGATGTTGGTCATGGGGCCGAGGACGATGTCCTGCCCGAGGGCCCGTCCCTCCCGGCCCAGGACGCTGCCGTACTCCTCCGCGAGGTCTCCGTCGAAGGTGGAGGCGAGCGCCACGGGAGTGGGCATGGCGGTGGCGGTACCGCCGAGCAGCCGGATGCCGACCGGGCCGTCTGCGGTGCGTAACTCGGGTATGCCGAGTCGTGGAACGCCCGGCAGGTAGCCGATACCGGTCATGGTCGGCCCGCCCTCGGGCCCGGTGGTCCAGTGGACGAACGAGATCTTCTCGTCGAGGGTCATCCTCGCCACCAGGCCGCGCACCCGCGGGGTTCCCGGACCGGCGTCCTGGGCGCCGGCGGAAGGGGCGGTGAGGAGACCTCCGACGCACAAGGCCGCGAGAGCCGAGCTGAGGGTGCGCCGGGTGCGGCGGCCGGTTCTCCCTTTGCCGAACAGCATGCTGACGGACGTCCTTTCTGCTGAGGATGCCGTCCTCACAGAGACCATGGCATTCGTCTTCTCCTTGGGCACGACCCGGTCGCTGTACGTACGGCCTCGCCACCAGCCCCGGGCAGCCCCGCGTCCGGGGCCGGGGCCGCTCACCTCGCGCCATGTCACGACGCTCACCAGGCCACGAGCATCGAGCGCGGCCCTCGCACCACCATCTCCGTCTTCCACTCGGCGTCCTGGGCGAGGTGCAGCCCGGGGAGTCCGTCGAGCAGGGTCCGCAGCGCCTCCTGGAGTTCCAGTCGCGCGAGGGACGCACCGAGGCAGTGATGCGGACCATGTCCGTAACCGAGATGCTGGCGGGCGTCGTCGCGGGTGATGTCGAGTACGCCGGGTGAGGGAAAGCGCAGGGCGTCCCGGTTGGCCGCGTTCATCTGGATCAGAACCGGCTCGCCCGCCCGCACCAGAGTCCCACCCACCTCGACGTCCTCGGTGGCGTAGCGCGGGAACCCCGCTTGACTGCCCAGCGGAATGAATCGCGTCAGCTCCTCCACCGCGTTGTCCAGCAGATCCGGTCGGTCGCGGAGGAGGGCCAACTGGTCCGGCTGTTCGAGCAGGACAAGGACGAAGTTGCTGATCTGGCTGGCCGTGGTCTCGTGTCCGGCGAACAGCAGGAAGACGATCAAGTTGACCAACTCCTCCTGCGAGAGCCGGCCCTCGGTGTCGCGGGCCTCCACGAGTGCCGATACAAGGTCGTCCTGCGGGGCGGCGCGACGGTCTGCGACCAGGTCCGCCAGATAGCCCATCAACTCGCCGGCCAGCCGCACATGGTCCTCGGCGGTGAGCGAGCTGGTGGACATCGCTATGTCGCACCAGCCGCGGAAGAGCGCACGGTCTTCCTCGGGCACGCCCAACAGGCCGCAGATGACCGCCACCGGGATCGGGACGGCATAGTGCTCCACAAGGTCGACAGGCGAACCGATCGCCGTCATGTCCCGGAGCAGCGACGCGGTCATCTCCCTGACACGCGGCCGCATGGCCTCCACGCGACGCGGAGTGAACGCTTTGGTCACCAGCCCCCGCAGCCTGGTGTGATCAGGTGCGTCCATGCCGAGGATGCCGTTGGGGGTCCGCAGTTCCCGCATGCGCGGCGCGTCGTTCTCCGCCTCCGCGGCGTGGCTGAACCGCCGGTCGCCGAGGACGAAACGTGCGTCGTCGTAACGGGAGACGAGCCAGCCCGGCTCGCCGTACGGCATGCGGACCCATAAGAGTCCTTCGCTCTTCTGGGCCTGCTCGTACGCCTCGTCCAGTTCCAGTCCCTCCGAACGGCTGAAGGGATAGGAGACGGGTGCGGACTGCGTCCTGCTCAATTCGGACCCCACATCGAGTCGGTCGGGTTCTTTCTCGTCCGCCGCCGGCCGCTTGCCCGGGGCGGAGCTTGTGGCGATCACTCAGCCGGGTCGTCCCACGTGACGGGGACCGCCTCCGGGGTGCGCAGCAAGGAGCCCGTCCGCCAGCGGAGTTCGCCGGCGGGGACGGACAGTCGTAGCCCCGGCAGACGTTCGACCAGTGTGCTCAGCACGGCCTGTAGTTCGAGCCGTGCCAGGGGGGCGCCCATGCAGTAGTGGACGCCGTGACCGAAGCCGAGGTGCGGGTTCTGGGGGCGGGTGAAGTCGAGGTACTCGGCACCGGGAAATGCCGTGGCGTCGAAGTTCGCGGAGGCGATCGAGGTGATGACTGCCTCGCCCGCGCGGATGAGTGTGCCGCCGATCTCGACGTCCTCAAGGGCGATGCGAGCGAATCCGTCCATGGTGCTCAGCGGGGTGAAGCGCAGCAGTTCCTCGACGGCGGCGGGAACCAGGCCCGGGTCGGCGACCAGGCTGTCGTAGAGGCGGCGGTCGCTGAGCAGGATGTGGACGAAGTTGCCGATCTGGGTGGCCGTGGTCTCGTAGCCGCTGATCAGCAGGCCGGAGCCGATCATGAGAAGCTCGGCTTCGGAGAGGCGGTCACCCTCGTCGCGGGCCTGGACCAAGGTGCTGAGGAAATCGTCGGTGGGCCGGGCGCGGCGATCGGCCACCAGCACGGCCATGTAAGCGGTGAAATCCTCGGTCGCCTGCTGTACCTCCGCGGGACTCAGCGAGGACGAGACCAGCGCCTCGGAGAAGGCCCGGAAACGATGGCGGTCGTCGTACGAGACGCCCAGCAGTTTGCAGATCACGGAGATCGACACGGGCAGGGCCAGATCTTCCATGATTTCCCCGGACGGCTCGTCGCGGGCGACCATTTCGTCGAGCAGCTCGTGGGTGAACCGCGAGACCTGCGGGCGTAGCTCCTCCACTCGGCGGGCGGTGAACGCCTGCCCGGTCAGCCGCCGAAGCCTGCTGTGCTCGGGCGGGTCCATGGAGATGAGGCCGCCCGCGGGCAGCGGGTATTCGGTGGGCCGGGGCACGTCACGTCCGGCCCCTGCCTCCATACTGAACCGCTGGTCGCCCAGGACCGCCTTCACATCGGCGTGCCGGGTCAGGAACCAGGCCTCGCCCCCGTACGGCATACGGACCCGCGACACGGGTTCGTGCTCCCGCAGATGGCTGTAGAGCGGATCCAGCGCGATGCCGTCGAAGGTGGAGAACGGGTAGGGGCGGGCCTGGGACACCGGGCAGCTGAACGTCATGAGAACTCTCTCGGTCGTACGGGGACGGCGGGAGGGGCTGGGAGCTGTGAACCCTGTGCGGCGAGCCCGGTCGCCGTCTGGATCGTCCGGCATACCGCTTCGGCGTGCTCGGTGAGGTAGAAGTGCCCCCCCGGGAAGGAATGGAAGGCCGTTGCCCCTGTGGTCAGTTGGTGCCAGGCCCGGGCTCCGTCGGCGGGGACGTGGGGGTCCTCGCTTCCCGTCAACACGGTGATCGGGCAGGCGAGCGGCGCCCCCGGGCGCCAGGTGTAGTTGTCGGCGGCCCGGTAGTCGTTGCGGATGGCGGGCAGGGCCAGGCGCAGGACCTCTTGGTCGGCCAGCACACGGGGGTCGGTACCTTGCAGTTCGGCGAGCCTGGCGACCAGCTTGTCGTCGCTCACGAGATGCATGGTGGTCCGAAGGGGGACGGTCGGGGCGACGCGGCCGGAGACGAACAAGTGCGCCACCTCGGCTTCCGGCGCCTGTTGCTCGAGGTGGCGGGCGGTCTCGAAGGCCACCAACGAGCCCAGGCTGTGGCCGAAGAGCGCCACTGGCCGGTCCAGCCAGGGTGGGAGAGCCGCGACGATGTGCGCCACCAAGGCGTCGACGGTGTCCACGAACGGTTCCAGGCGCCGGTCCTGCCGCCCGGGGTACTGGACGGCGAGCACCTCGACCGATTCCGGAAGCAGTCGGGTGAGAGGGAGAAAGGCGCTGGCGCTGCCGCCGGCGTGGGGAAGGCAGACGAGCCGGAGCGCGGGGTCGGCGACGGGCCGGAAGCGGCGCAGCCAGAGGTCGTCCGCGTCGGTGGAGCCGGGCACGGTAGCGGCGGGAGTCTCCCCCCTGGGGGGTTCGCTTGCGGACGTCACGATTTCAGCGCCTTCCACCATGTCCCGTTGGCCCGGTACCAGTCGACGGTCTCCGCGAGGCCGGTCTCGAAGGCGACGCGGGGAGCCCAGCCCAGCTCCTCGGTGATCTTCCGGGTGTCCACGCAATAACGGCGGTCGTGCGCCGCCCGATCCGGCACCCTGTCGACCACGGACCAGTCGGCGCGGAAGATGCCGAGGAGGTGGCGGGTGAGGTCGACGTTGGACAGCTCCGTTCCGCCGCCGATGTTGTACACCTCTCCGGCCCTTCCCCGGTCGGCGACCATGGCGATGCCCCGGCAGTGGTCGTCCACGTGCAGCCAGTCGCGCCGGTGGAGGCCATCGCCGTACAGGGGAAGGCGCAGACCCTCCAGCAGGTTGGTCACGAAGAGCGGGATGACCTTTTCGGGATGCTGGTGAGGACCGTAGTTGTTGGAGCAGCGCGTCACTCGGACGTCGAGGCCGTGCGTGCGGTGAAAGGCGAGGGCCAGGAGGTCCGAGGAGGCCTTGGACGCCGCGTAGGGGGAGTTCGGGTCCAGCGGGTGATCCTCTGCGGAGGATCCTTCGGTGATCGAACCGTACACCTCGTCGGTGGAGACGTGGACGAAGCGGCTGACCCCCGCGTCCAGCGCCGACTGAAGCAAGATGTGAGTGCCCAGGACGTTGGTGGTGATGAAGGCGGCGGAGTCCGTGATCGAGCGGTCCACGTGTGATTCGGCGGCGAAGTGCACCACGAGGTCGATGCCGCGCAGAGCCTGGCCGACCGTGTCCCGGTCGCAGATGTCACCGTGCAGGAAGGTGTAATGGGGATGGCCGGCGACCTCGGCGAGATTTTCGGTGTTTCCGGCGTACGTGAGCTTGTCCAGCGCTAGGACATGGGCATCGGCCAGCTCCGGATAGGAGCCCGACAGGACGTGTCTGACGAAGTTCGAGCCGATGAAGCCCGCCGCCCCGGTCACCAGGACGCGCATCATTGATCCGCCTTTCTGCCGTGCTGTGCGGGAGGGGTGATCAACTGGTCGGCGTCGCCTTGAATCCCGAAGCGACCTCCATGACATAGCTCCCGTAGCTGGAGGCGCTCAGCTCCTCGCCCAGCCGGTAGCAGGTGTCCGCATCGATGAACCCCATACGCAGTGCGATCTCCTCCAGGCAGGCGATGCGTACGCCCTGGCGCTGCTCCAGCAGCTGGACGTACTGACCCGCCTCGAGCAGGGAGTCGTGGGTCCCCATGTCCAGCCACGCGAATCCGCGACCGAGTTGGGTCAGTCGCGCCCGGTTCTGCGCCAGATAGGAGAGGTTGATGTCGGTGATCTCCAACTCGTTGCGGGCGGACGGCTTGAGTTCCTTCGCCAGCTCGACCACGTCGTTGTCGTAGAAGTACAGCCCGGTGACCGCGAGGTTGGAGCGGGGACGCTTCGGTTTCTCCTCCAGCGACAACACGTGCCCCTGCGCGTCGATTTCGGCGACTCCGTAGCGTTCGGGGGACTTGGACGGATAGCCGAACAGCTCGCATCCGTCGAGGCGTTGGAGGCAGTTCTTCAGCACGGTGGAGAATCCTGGACCGTGAAAGACATTGTCGCCCAGAATGAGCGCCACCTGATCGTTTCCGATGTGTTTGTCGCCGACCAGGAACGCGTCGGCGATACCGCGTGGCTTGTCCTGAACCGCGTAATCGAGGTGTATGCCGATGCGTGAGCCGTCGCCGAGCATGACCTGGAACGTTTCCACGTGATGGTGCGAGGAGATGATGAGAATGTTCTGGATGCCGGCCAGCATCAACACCGACAGCGGATAGTAGATCATGGGTTTGTCGTAGACGGGCAACTGTTGCTTGGAAAGCGCACCGGTCAGCGGCTGCAATCGAGTGGCACTGCCCCCGGCGAGGACTATCCCCTTCACCTTGGGGCGTTTCAGCGGGGTCTCGAACACGGGTGGTCCTCCGAGGCATTCATTGCCGATAGGGGGAGACGCTCTCTGAAGGCCGGCAGACGTGATTGCCCGGGTGCGTGGATGGGCCGGGTCAGCCCGCCGTGTGCATGTCGTGGGCGGAACCGGGCGGCGCGGACGCATGCCCCACAGCCCCCGGAGGGACCGGCCCGGCCGGCGATTTCCTCGTGGACGTAGCCACGGCCCGGCACGGCGGGGCGCACCCGGACGCCCTTTGCCGCCGCCCGTTGCTGCTCCTGCCAAGCCTGGTACGTAGGCAGGAGTCCGAGTCGTTCGGCTGTCGCGATGGTCGGGGCGTTCCTGTCCCTGTCGGAGAGCAGCGGCTCGATGTCCGCGGGCCACGCGATGCCGAGGTCCGGGTCGAGTGGATCGATGGAGTGCTCACGCTCGGGGGCGTACCCGGAGGAGCACAGGTAGACGAGAGTGGAGTCGTCGGTGAGGGAGAGGAAGGCGCGGCCCAGCCCCGCGGTCAGGTAGACGGCGGTGTTGCGTTCAGCGTCCATGGGCACGATCTCCCAGCGCCCGAAGGTCGGTGAACCGGTACGGACGTCCACGACGACGTCGAGGCCGGCTCCGCGCACACACACGCTGTATTTGGCCTGACCGGGCGGGACCTCGGCGTAGTGGATGCCGCGCAGCGCGCCGCGCTGGGACACCGCGACGTTGATCTGGGCCACCGGGAAGTCATGGCCGAACGCCTGACGGAACTTCTCGCCCTGGAACCACTCGTGAAATCTCCCGCGTTGGTCGGAGTGGATGACGGGTTCCTGCGACCAGGCCCCCTCGATGCTGAGTGGGTGCATCGCGTTGTACGCCCTTCGCACTGGCAGAGGTGAGCAGCTTCGGTCGAGGGGGATCAGCTGGAGCGTCTCCAGTAGGAACCCTGGCGGTCGATCTGGTGGATCTCATCTGTGATGCCGTGCCTGTCCCGGAAGTCATGCACGGCCTGTCGGCACGCCGGAATGCAGTAGTCGTCGACGATGATGTATCCGCCGGCCGACACCCTGTGGTACAGGTTCGTGAGCACATCCTTGGTGGCTGCGTACGAGTCCCCGTCGAGCCTCAGCACTGCGAGCTTCTCGATGGGTGCGGTAGGCATCGTGTCCTTGAACCAGCCGGGGAGAAAACGGACCTGGTCGTCCAGGAGCCCGTAACGTTCGAAGTTTCTCTTCACCGTCTCCACATCGACCGGGATGCTGAGGATCTCGTTGTACTGGCCGAGATCGATGTCGACATCCAGTTGATGGTCGTCCTCGGCGGTCTTGGGGAAGCCCTGGAAGGAGTCCGCGACCCACACCTTCCGGTCGCGCACACCGTACGCCTCGAAGACGCCACGGGCGAAGATGCAAGCCCCGCCCCGCCAGACCCCGGTCTCCGCGAAGTCTCCCGGTACGCCGTCGCGCAGCACGCTTTCGAGGCACTTCTGCAGATTGTCGAGCCGCTTGAGGCCGATCATCGTGTGCGCGACGCGCGGATAGTCCTCACCCGTTGCGCGCAGCTCCGGGGAATAGGAGCTGTTCGTGATGAATCCCGCGACGTTGGTCTGGTCCTCGTAAATCATGTTCGTCACGACCTTCTTCAGAAGGTCGAGGTACAGGTTTGCGCCGACAGGTGTGACTGTCATTTTCCTCGCCTACGGGTAGCAGTGCCCAGCGGGCGGCTCATTCCGGGCAGGGCCGTTATGCCTGAATCCCCTGGATCCAAGGGGGATGAGCTGGATGGAGTGACCATCTAACAACAGCGATCACGCTCGGACAAGGGTGGAGATTCAGCCACGGCAGGTGTCGCAACTGTCTGAAAATTAGGGGCGATATGGTGCGTTAACCATCGTGGCCGCTCGAAGTCTAGCCTTGCTGGGCAGCCGACCGTGTGATTGCATATTCGAGGAAGATGCAGCTCCTCCGATTGTGTTTAGGGCGAGGAAATCCTTGGAATCTTCGAAAGTTGTTCACAACAGCCCTCCGGAGCCGGGTGTCGCATGGCCCTTAGCGCGTACCTGCCCCTTGAGCCTCCCCGATGAGTACGCCGAGAAGCGGAAGAACGAGCCCATATGTCGGGTTCAGGTGTGGGACGGCTCCAGGACCTGGCTCATCACCCAACACGAGCATGTGCGAGCCCTTCTCGCCGACCCCCGGGTCACCGTCGATCCGGCCAAACTGCCCAAGCTCTCCGCCTCCGACGGCGACGGCGAAGGTTTCCGGTCGCTGCTGACGATCGATCCGCCGGACCACAATGTTCTCCGCCGCATGCTCATATCCGAGTTCAGCGTGCGCCGGGTCCGGGAGATGCGGCCGGGCATCGAGCGCACGGTGCACGGGCTGCTGGACGGGATCCTGGAACAGCGCGGACCGGTGGACCTGGTGGCCGAACTTGCCCTGCCCATGTCCACCTTGGTGATCTGCCAGCTCCTCGGGGTGCCGTACGAGGACCATGAGTTCTTCCAGGAGCGCAGCGAACAAGCCACACGGGTGGGCGGCAACGAGGAGTCACTGGCCGCCCTCTTGGAACTGCGTGACTACCTGGACCGGTTGGTCACCGCCAAGATCGAGGCTCCGGGTGACGACCTACTGTGCCGGCTCATCGCGGATCGGCTGCACACCGGTGAGATGCGGCATGCCGAGATCGTGGACAATGCCGTGCTGTTGCTCGCCGCCGGTCATGAGACCAGCGCCAACATGGTGGCCCTCAGTATCCTGACGCTGTTGCAGCACCCCGGCGTGCTGGCGGAGTTGCGTGAGGACAGGACGCTACTGCCCCAGGCGGTCGACGAGCTTCTGCGCGTCCACTCCATCGCGGACGGCCTTCGACGGGCGGTCACTGCGGACATCGAGCTGGGTGGCATCACGCTGCGTGCCGGGGACGGTCTCATCGTCTCGCTGGCTTCCGCCAACCGTGACGAGGACGCCTTCGCCTCTGCGGACGACTTCGACCTGCACCGCCCGGTGCGCCAGCACGTCGCTTTCGGCTACGGCCCACACCAGTGCCTGGGGCAGAACCTGGCCCGGCTGGAGCTGGAGGTCACGCTGGGAGCGGTGGTGGAGCGCATTCCCACGCTCAGGCTGGCCGGTGGAGTCGACGCACTGCGGGTCAAGCACGACTCGACGATCTTCGGGCTGCACGAGTTGCCGGTCGAGTGGTGACGGAAGGGGGACACAGGGTGCAGGTGACAGTACAGCAGAGCCGGTGCCTGGGAGCCGGCCAGTGCGAGCAGTTGGTGCCGGAGGTTTTCCGCCAGGACGAGGAAGGGCTGAGTCAGGTCCTGGTCAGCGAACCCGAGCCGGCGCTGTGGCCGCGGGTGCTCCAGACGGTTCAGCTCTGCCCCGTGCAGGCCGTGGTCGTCGAAGAGGGTTCCGGTCACCCGCCGCGGGACACCGAGTGACGGCTGACCGCTGGGCCGGCCGCACGGTGCTCGTCACGGGTGCGCTGGGGTTCATCGGCTCACACTTCGTCCGGCAGCTGGACGCGCGCGGAGCTGAGGTGGTGGCCCTCTACCGCACCGAACGGCCCGAGTTACAAGCCGAGTTGTCGGCTCAGGGCCGGGTCCGCTTCGTGAGGACGGAGCTGCGGGACGAGTCGGACGTGCGCGGAGCCTTCAAGTACCTGGCGCCGTCCATCGAAACCGTCGTCCACTGCGCGGCAATGGACGGCAACGCCCAGTTCAAGCTCGAGCGCTCCGCCGAGATCCTGGACAGCAACCAACGGACCATCTCCAACCTGCTCAACTGCGCACGGGACTTCGGCGTGGGCGAGGTTGTCGTCATGAGCTCCTCCGAGCTGTACTGTGCGGCACCCACCGCCGTGGCGCGTGAGGAGGACGACTTCCGCAGGTCCATGCGGTACACGGACAACGGTTACGTTCTGTCCAAGACCTACGCTGAGATTCTGGCCAGGCTCCACCGCGAGCAGTTCGGCACCAATGTCTTCCTGGTGCGGCCGGGCAATGTCTACGGGCCGGGGGACGGCTTCGACCGGTCCCGCGGGCGGGTGATCCCGAGCATGCTGGCCAAGGCCGACGCGGGTGAAGAGATCGAAATCTGGGGAGACGGTAGTCAGACCCGGTCCTTCGTACACGTCGCCGACCTGGTGCGAGCCTCGCTGCGCCTGGTGGAGACCGGCAAGTACCCAGAGATGAACGTGGCCGGCGGGGAGCAGATCTCCATCCTGGAACTGGCCCGGACGGTGATGACCGTCCTGGGACTGCCCGAGCGCATCCGCCTCGACCCCAGCCGTCCGGTAGGCGCTCCGAGCAGACTTCTGGACCTGTCCAGAATGTCGGAAGTGATCGACTTCGAGCCTCGGTCCCTGCGGGCCGGGCTGGAAGAGACCGCTCGCTGGTTCCGCCGTCTCAAGCGCTGAACCCTCCTCGTACTCCTGGAAGGTAACTCGTGGCCAAGCACGTCCCGAACTCGTTGATCCGCGAAATAATCCGAGCTGCCGGCGGACATGACGCCGACCTCAAGGACCTGGCCGCCCGGCACGCTCCGGCCGACATCGTCCGTGCGCTCCTGGAAGAGATCACCACGCGCTGCCCCGCTCCCGTGAACGATGTCCCCGTCCTCGTCGAGCTGACCGTCCGGTCGGCCGACCAGCTGTTCCCCTCCTACCTGTACGTCCTCAAGGGCGGCCCGGTGCGCCTCGCCGCCAAGGACGAGGCGTTCGTCGCCATGCGTATCGAGTACGACCTGGAGGAACTGGCACGGGAGCTGTTCGGACCCGTGCGGGAGAACGTCACCGGCGTGCGCCGGACCACTCTCTTCCCGTACGTAGCGGCCGAGCAGTCGGAAGGCGACGGGGGCGCGGGAGCCGAGCACATCGGCACGCACTTCCTGGCCGCGCAGCAGGGTTCCCAGACCGTGCTGGCAGGCTGCCACTCCCACAAGCCGGACCTCAGCGAACTCTCCTCGCGCTACCTGACCCCGAAGTGGGGTTCGCTGCACTGGTTCACCCCCCACTACGATCGCCACTTCAGCAGTTACCGTGACCAGCAGGTGCGCGTACTGGAGATCGGCATCGGCGGTTACAAGCACCCCGAGTGGGGCGGCGGCTCACTGCGCATGTGGAAGCACTTCTTCCATCGCGGTGAGATCTACGGGCTGGACATCGTCGACAAGTCACACTTCGACGCGCCGCGCATCACGACCCTGCGCGGCGACCAGAGCGACCCCGACTACCTGCGATCGGTCGCCGAGGAGTACGGCCCGTTCGACATCGTCATCGATGACGGAAGCCACATCAACGACCACATCCATACGTCGTTCCAGGCGCTGTTCCCACACGTGCGGGCCGGTGGCCTCTACGTGATCGAGGACCTGTGGACCGCCTACTGGTCCGGCTTCGGCGGCAACGAGGACCCGAAGCAGTACAACGGCACGAGCCTGGGCCTGCTCAAGTCCCTCGTGGACTCCATCCAGCACGAGGAACTGCCGGAGGCCGGCGGCCACCGTCCCGGGTACGTCGACCAGCACGTGGTCGGCATGCACCTGTACCACAATCTCGCCTTCATCGAGAAGGGCACCAACGCCGAGGGCGGCATCCCCCCGTGGATCCCGCGCGACTTCGAGACGCTGGTCGCCGTCTCCTCCGGGGGGCACGAATGAGCAGTCGGCACCAGGCACCAGGACACACCCGACAGGGCAACGGGGGGCCGGCATGCGTGTGACCCTACTGAGCGTGGGATCCCGAGGCGACGTACAACCGTTCGTCGCCCTGGGGATCGGCCTGAAGGCCCGTGGCCACGACGTCACCCTGGCCGCTCCCGCCACGCTTCGGCCGCTGGTCGAGCGCGCGGGTCTGACGTACAAGCTCTCGCCCGGGGACCCCGACGGGTTCTTCACCATGCCCGAGGTCATCGAAGCGCTGCGGCGCAGTCCCTCGTTCAAGAACATGCTCGCGGGAATGCCCGAGGCACCCGAGAGCTACACGCAGCAGGTCGTCGACGCGATTCACGAAGCTGCCGAAGGCGCCGACCTCATCGTGAACGCGCCCCTCACCCTGGCCGCCGCGTACGGGCACCCGCCCGCCCCGTGGGCCTCGGTTTCCTGGTGGCCCAACGGCATGACCTCGGCCTTCCCGGCCGTCGAGTCCGGGCAGCGCAGGCTCGGTCCGCTGACGCCTCTGTACAACCGTTACACCCACCGCAGAGCGGCCCGCGACGAGTGGGAGTGGCGGCGTCCCGAGATCGACGGCTACCGTCAGAGACTCGGTCTTCGGCCCTTCGGCGACAAGTCCCCCTTCCTCCGACTGGGCCACGACCGCCCGTACCTGTTCCCCTTCAGCCCCAGTGTGCTGCCCAAGCCGCGGGACTGGCCGCGTCAGAGCCATATCACCGGCTACTGGTTCTGGGACCAGCACTGGGAGCCGCCCGCCGAGCTGGAGGCGTTCCTGGAGGACGGGGAACCCCCGGTGGCGCTCACCTTCGGCAGCACCTGGTCACTCCATCGGCAGGAGGAAACCCTCCAGGCCGCCCTCGATGCCGTCCGCGGCGTCGGACGCCGACTCGTCATGGTCGACGGGCCGGACGGTGACCTGCCCGACGACGTGCTCCGCCTGCACCAGGTGGACTACGCCGCCCTGTTCCCCAGGATGGCCGCGGTGATCCATCACGGCGGCGCCGGCACGACCGCCGAAGTCGTGCGGGCCGGAGTGCCACAGGTCATCGTGCCGGTCTTCGCCGATCACCCCTTCTGGGCGGCGCGGCTGTCCAGAGCAGGCGTCGCCGCCCGGCCGGTGCCGTTCGCCCGGTTCAGCCGAGAGGCACTCGCACAGAGCGTCCGTCAGGCGGTCACCGATCCCGCGATGGCGGCCCGGGCCAGGCGGCTGGGCGAAGTGGTCTCCAAGGAACGGGGAGTGGACACCGCCTGCGACATCCTCGAGAAGTGGGCGGAGACCTCACGGGCCGCGGCCTGAGACGGCCACCGGCGGGCCCGGGGCCCGCGCCGCTACGCCGACAGCCGATAGGCGGAGAGCCGCACGGAGAGCGTGACCTGGGACGGCACCGGCAGCCGCTGCATCGTCTCGTAGTCCTGCCGCGAGTCACGGTGCCAGGCATTGGGCCCCATGCCGATCAGCTGGGCCAGAGCCTGGTAGTCCAGTGCCATGGTCCGGACCAACTGCTCCGTGGCGACGGCCGAGAAGTGCGGGGCGAGCTGCTCCGCGAGACGCGACTCCTTGCCTTCGTCCACCTGCATCAGGCCGAAGGTGCCGATGAGTTCCTGCAGGTGATCGGGCGCGGGAGTGACAACCAGGAGGACGCCACAGGGATGGAGGATGCGATGCAGTTCCGGACCGTTGCGGGGAGCGAACGTGTTGATCACCACGGCGGCGGCGTCGTCCTGCAGCGGAAGCGTCTGCCAGGCGTCGGTGACGGCGGCCGCGATCCGCGGGTGAGCCTTGGCGGCACGTCGCACGGCGTATTTGGAGATGTCCAGCAGCAGGCCCTCGACATCAGGGAACGCGTCCATGACCTTGGCGTGGTAGTGGCCCGTTCCGCCACCGATGTCGACGATGCAACCGGGCACGGCCGGATCAGCCGTCCGCCGCGCCAGATCGACCAGCGCATCCATCACGGGGTCGTAGTGCCCCGCCGACAGGAATGCGTCGCGGGCCTCCACCATTTCCTTTGTGTCGGCTCGCAGCTTCGTCGCCCTCGGAAGCAGATTCACGTAACCCTGCTTCGCGATGTCGAAGGAGTGTCCGGCGGGGCAGGAAAGTGCACGGTCGCCCAGCGCCAGCGAAGCACCGCAGTGCGGGCAGGCGAGGTATCGCACGATCCTGTTGAGCATGAAGCACCGTTCCTTCGGGCGAGTCGGCGGACCGGCCAACCCTAACGCAGTCATCCGGACCGCCGGCCGCCCGGTGCGGTGCCGAAGAATCCCCGTGACGCGCACCCGCAGCGGATGAACCCCCATTCATGCACGACACGAAATCCCGCCAATTCCCCGGCGGTTGTTCACGGAATGCCGTGCATGTGGCCTCGCCCATTTCAGCAAGTGCTGACAGTCGCCCTGCTCTGTCGGCGTGACAGCCCATATCGATCGACCAGGAGTTTTGATGGCCCCGAAGAGTGGTGCGCAGCGTTCGAGCGACATAGCCGTCGTCGGCATGTCCTGCCGCCTTCCGGGGGCACCTGGCATCGAAGAGTTCTGGGAACTGCTGACCTCGGGAGGCAGCGCGATCGAGCGTCGCGCCGACGGCACCTGGCGAGGCTCCCTGGAGGGTGCCGCCGACTTCGACGCCGCCTTCTTCGGCATGTCCCCTCGCCAGGCCGCCGCCGCGGACCCGCAGCAGCGTCTCATGCTGGAACTCGGCTGGACCGCCCTGGAGAACGCCGGGATCGTCCCGGCCAGCCTCGCCGGCACGGACACAGGCGTCTTCGTCGGCATCGTGGCCGACGACTACGCGGCGCTCCTGCACCGGTCCGAGACCCCCGTCAGCGGCCACACCGCGACGGGCCTGAGCCGGGGTATGGCCGCCAACCGCCTCTCCTACCTCCTGGGCCTGCGCGGTCCCAGCCTCGCGGTGGACAGCGCCCAGTCCTCCTCGCTGGTCGCGGTCCACCTGGCCTGCGAGAGCCTGCGCCGCGGCGAGTCCGACCTCGCGATCGTCGGCGGCGTCAGCCTGATCCTCGCCGAGAACAGCACGGCAGGCATGGAGCTCATGGGGGCGCTCTCGCCGGACGGCCGCTGCTACACCTTCGACGCTCGCGCCAACGGCTACGTACGGGGTGAGGGCGGAGCCTGCGTCGTCCTCAAGCCTCTGGACCGGGCACTGGCCGACGGGGACCGCGTCCACTGTGTCATCCGAGGCAGCGCAGTCAACAACGACGGCGGCGGCTCCACCCTCACCACACCCCACCGCGAGGCCCAGGAAGCCGTGCTGCGCACGGCGTACGAACGGTCCGGGGTCGCCCCGGACCAGGTGTCCTACGTCGAACTGCACGGCACGGGAACGCCTGCCGGCGACCCCATCGAGGCGGCGGCTCTCGGCACGGTGCTCGGCACGGCCCGGGGCCGGAGCACACCGCTGTCCGTGGGGTCGGCCAAGACGAACGTCGGCCACCTGGAAGCGGCTGCGGGCATCGTGGGATTCGTGAAGGCCGCCCTGTGCGTCCGTGAGGGCGCCGTACCTCCGAGCCTGAACCACGCGACGCCCAACCCTGCCATTCCTATGGACCGGCTCAACCTGCGCGTACCCACGCGACTGGAGCCCTGGCCGCAGCCCGACGAGCAGGGAACCGGCCGGCTGCGACTGGCCGGCGTCTCGTCCTTCGGCATGGGCGGGACGAACGCGCATGTGGTGTTGGAGGAGGCGCCGGCCTTGGAGGAGGGGGAGGTCGGGGCTGGTGTGGCGTTGGCTGTGACGCCGGTGGTGGTGTCGGGTCGTTCTGTGGGTGTGGTGGGTGAGCTGGCGGGCCGGTTGGGGGGTGTGGCGGGGTC
>NZ_WWIC01000079.1:0-3422 GCF_009872555.1 Streptomyces sp. SID5643 | reverse complement strand
GCCCGGCGTAGCGGTCAGCATGACCGGCAGCCCGGCGCGGCGTAGCGGTCAGCGTGACCGGCAGCCCGGCGTAGCGGTCAGCGGCGTCCGATGACCTCCGCGATGCGGAGGAAGCCGTCCTGCCCGTGACCCAGCCCGATGGTGCGGCGGGCCATGCCTTCGGCCGCGCGCATGACACCGGCGTCGATGCCGTGCGACTCGGAGACGTGGACGATGTGGGCCATGGACGACGCGGCGGAGGTGAGCGGGTTGCCGTCGCCGGAGTAGGTCCCGGCGTCGGCGTCCGCGGCGGTCTCCCCGAACACCGGCGGCAGGATGGCGCCGATGCCCTGGGCGAAGGGGGCCAGTTCGGTCGCGGTGACACCCTCGGCCCGAGCCACCGCCAGGGCGTGCGCGTAGCCCGACATCGCCGTCCAGAAAATGTCGAGCAGGGCGATGTCGTAGGCGGCGGCCCGGCCCGGATCCGCGCCGAGGTGGGTGTGGGAACCGCCCAGCGCCTGGCGGACTGCGGCGACTTCCTCGTAGAGGTCCTCCGGACCGCTGTACAGGAACACCGCGTCGGGCGTGCCGATGGTGGTCGTCGGGGTCATGATCGCGCCGTCGAGGTAGCGGACGCCGTGCTCTGCGGCCCAGTCGGCGGTGCCGCGGGCCCGGGCCGGGGTGTCGGCGGTGAGGTTCACGACCGTACGGCCCTTGAGGGCCGCCGCGACCCCGTCCTGGCGCAGCACGGCGTCGGCGGCGTCGTAGTTCACCACGCAGACGACGGTCACCTCGCTCGCCGCCGCCGCTTGCGCCGCGGAGGCCGCGCCCGCCGCACCGCGGTCGAGGAGTTCCCGGTCCCGGCCCGGGGTGCGGTTCCAGACGGTGGTGCGCAGGCCGGCGTCGACGAGCGCGCCGGCCAGGGCACGGCCCATCGGGCCGAGACCGAGGACGGTGACCGTGGGGGTCGGGTGACCAGCGGGCCGTCGGGCGGAATGCGCCGGGGCGGTGGAAGCGCTGTACGAAGTCATCGGGAACTCCTCTGGTGTGCGGGACAGTTGATCTGCATGACGATCCACAGGAAAAGGGGCGGATATGACGCGTCGGCGGCAGGATCCGGACGTGTGCGGGGTGACCGCCGCGATCGCGGTGGTCGACGGCAAGTGGAAGACGGCCCTGCTCTGGCTGCTGGAGTCGGGCCCGCACCGCCCGGCGGAACTGCGCCGGAAGCTGCCGGGCCTGTCCGAGAAGGTGCTGACCGAGGCCTTGCGCGAGATGGCCGCGGACGGGCTGGTGCACCGGGAGGTGTACGACGTGCTGCCGCCGAAGACGGTCTACTCCCTGACCGCGTTCGGCCGTGAACTCTCCGAGGCCCTGGCGCCGTTGTCCGACTGGGGCCACCGGCACCTGGAGCAGCTGGCCGAGGCCGCCCGGCCGGCCTCCTGAGGCGGGTGCCACCTCCGTCCCTTCCGGATCCTGTGCCTCACCGGCCGCCCACCACCAGGTTCGCGCGGCGCCGGCGCACTGCCAAGTCCCCACAAAAAAGTGGGTACTCGCGAAGGACGATCACGCCTGGCCCCTGCCGGCGGCTCCCGGTCGCAGCGGGCGGGCCGCGCCTGCCCCGGTCACTCGGTCCGGCGAGCCGCCGCCACCCGTTCCCGGAACGGCCGCCGCCCCACCGCCTGCGCCACCTCGGCCAGCAACTCCCCCAGGGGCATGGACAGTTCCGTGTCCAGCTCCGCCATCGCCGCGGCCGTCGCCTCCCACTCCGCCTCGATCCGCGGCAGCAGCGACCGGGCCTCGGCCGTGAGGCCGACCAGCCGGCGGCGGGCGTCCAGCGGGTCGGGGGTGTGGGTGACCAGGCCCGCGCGGGCCATCTGGGCGGCGGTCTGGCTCGCCGCCGAGTGCGTGACGCCGATGGCCTCGGCCAGGTCGCGCACGGAGAGCGGTCCTTGCGCCACGAGCGCGCGGACGACCGGGGAGAACCGGGGCCGGTACTCGGCCATGCCCTGCTCCTCGTAGAGCGCGGCCACATCGCCGTCGAGCAGCTCCAGGACGTGGCGGAGCAGCGTCCCCACGGCGGCCGGATCCGGTTGATTCCTCATCCTGATAATCTAACAGCGCTGTTATATCTGGGCACGTCCGAGGCAAGTCGTCCGAAGCAAGCCGTCCGAGGCAGACCAGGAGGGGACGTCACGCATGCCCCAGTCCGAGCCCTATCCGCCGGGCATCGAACCGTACGCGCACGGCATGCTCGACGTCGGTGACGGCAACCGCGTGTACTGGGAGGCCTGCGGGAACCCCGCGGGCAAGCCCGCCCTCGTGCTGCACGGCGGGCCGGGGTCCGGGGCGGGGCCCTTCTGGCGCCGGCTGTTCGACCCGGCGGCGTACCGCATCGTGCTCCTCGACCAGCGCGGGTGCGGGCGGAGCACGCCCGACGCGGCCGATCCGGGGACCTCGCTCGCCGCCAACACCACGCACCATCTCATCGCGGACATCGAGCGGTTGCGGGAGCACCTCGGCATCGGTAAGTGGCTGGTCCTCGGCGGCTCCTGGGGGGTCACCCTCGCCCTGGCGTACGCCGAGCGGCACCCCGGGTCCGTGTCCGAGCTGGTCCTCTTCAGCGTCACCAGCACCACGCGCCGCGAGGTGGAGTGGGTCACCCGGGACATGGGGCGGATCTTCCCCGAGGAGTGGGCCCGGTTCCGCGACGCCGTGCCGGAGGACGAGCGCGAGGGGAGCCTGGCGGACGCCTACGCCCGGATGCTCGCCGACCCCGATCCCGCGGTACGGGAGCGGGCCGCGCGGGAGTGGTGCCGGTGGGAGGACGTGCACGTCTCCACCCTGCCGGGGCACCGGCCCGACCCGCGCTACGAGGACCCGCGCTTCCGGATGCGCTTCGCGCGGCTCGTCACGCACTACTGGCGGCACGCGGCCTTCCTGGAGGACGGGGCGCTGCTGCGCGACGCCGGGAAGCTGGCCGGCATCCCGGGCGTGCTGATCCACGGCCGGATGGACATCAGCGGGCCTGCGGACATCGCGTGGCACCTGTCCCGGGTGTGGCCGGATGCGGAACTCGTCCTGATCGGCGGCGAGGGGCACGGGCTGTCGGGCACCTCCTCGACGGCGGCCGTGCTGGCGGCGACGGACCGGTTCCGGCACGCCTGAGGATTCCGCCGCCCTCTGGTGGCGAGCCGCCACGTTTCTGAGGCTGCACGGTCCGCCGTCCGGCGGCCGCAGCCGTTCCGCCCGGCGACGGACCGCCTGCGGCGCCGCCCTCGACGCACGCCGGGGACCCGCCGGGAACAGACCCGGCCCGGACGCGTGAAAACTCCGCCGTCCGCCGCCGGCCGGCCGGCCGCAGCAGTCCCGCCCGGCGACGAGCGGCCTGCCGCCACCCCCAACACACGCCGGAGTCCCGCCGGGAACAGACCCGGCCCGGA
>NZ_WWIC01000078.1:0-15152 GCF_009872555.1 Streptomyces sp. SID5643 | reverse complement strand
CGTGTCGGGGGGTGTCCGCCCGCAGCGGTTGGCGCGTCGACGCCAGTCAGTCGGTGAGTGGGTCCATCGCGCCGTTCCGAGGACGGAACACCCCCCCGGGCGTGGCCCCGACCCACCACCGGCGTCAGGCGAAGCACCGCAACCGTAAAATCAGTAGCACTGTGTCTGACTCCGCGAACACCCCCGAAGCCCCGAACCAGCACCCGGCCCCGGCTCCGCACACCCCCGGTGTCTCCGTCCGGGGTACCCGGGCCAAGGGAGAGCCGCGCTTTCCCGACGGGCCCAAGGCCGACCCCGCCGGGTCGCACTTCGAGCGGCGGATCCGGAGTTTCCAGCCCCGGCGCAGCCGGGTCACCGCAGGTCAGGCGGACGCCCTGCAACGACTGTGGCCCAAGTGGGGCCTCGACATCGACGGCAGCCGCACCCTCGACCTGCCCGAGCTGTTCGGCAACGACAACCCGGTCGTCCTGGAGATCGGCTTCGGCATGGGCGAGGCCACCGCCCAGATGGCCGCCGCCGACCCCGCCACGAACATCCTCGCCGTCGACGTCCACACCCCCGGCCAGGGCAACCTGCTCAACCTCGCCGACCGCAACGGCCTGTCCAACGTCCGGGTCGGCAACGGCGACGCGATCATCCTCCTGCGCGAGATGCTCGCGCCGGACTCCCTCAGCGGTCTGCGCGTCTACTTCCCCGACCCCTGGCCGAAGAAGCGGCACCACAAGCGCAGGATCATCCAGCCCGACTTCCTCACTCTGGCCGCCACCCGTCTCGGGCCGGGCGCGCTCGTCCACTGCGCCACGGACTGGGAGCCGTACGCCGAGCAGATGCTCGACGTCCTCACGGCCCACCCCGACTTCGAGAACACGCAGGCGGACGGCGGTTTCGCGCCGCGTCCCGACTTCCGTCCGCTGACCCGTTTCGAGGGCCAGGGACTGGACAAGGGACATGTCGTGAACGACCTCCTCTTCCGCCGCGTACAGCACGTGGACCAGCCCCCCGCCGGCGCCTGACCACCCCTGGCACCTCCTCCGCCTGCGGACAGCGCCCATCCGTCGTTAGGGTCAATGCCGTGGCCACCAGCCCCCTACATCCGTCGTATCCCAGCGGTCCCGCCGACGGGGCACCCCTCGTCGGCCCGGGCACGGCCGGCTCCCTGCGGCACGCCCACTGGTGGCAGCGCGCCTGGGTGCGCTACGGCGCGCTGAGCACGCTCCTCGCGATATCCGGCCTGGTCATCCTCGCCCTGGTCCGCGAGGAGACCGGTACGGAAGGCTTCCTGGTCGGGCTGGGGCTGGCCGTGCTGCCGGTCCCCCTGCTGATAGCCGCGTTCCGCTGGCTGGACCGGGTGGAGCCCGGCCCCTGGCGGAACCTGCTGTTCTGCTTCGCCTGGGGCGCCTGCGCGGCGGCGCTGATAGCGATCGTCGCCAACAGCTTCGCGACGAGATGGATAGCGACGGCGACGGCGGACCCGTCCAGCGCGGACACCCTGGGCGCGACGGTGATAGCCCCGGTGGTCGAGGAGTCGGCCAAGGCGGCGGCCGTCCTCCTGGTCTTCCTCTTCCGGCGCCGTGACTTCACCGGCATCGTCGACGGGGTCGTCATAGCCGGGGTGACGGCGACCGGCTTCGCCTTCACGGAGAACATCCTCTACCTGGGCACGGCCTTCGGCACCGACCAGCTCACCGGCGGCACCGGCATCGCCTCCGTCACGGCGGCGACCTTCTTCGTGCGCATCGTCATGTCGCCGTTCGCGCACCCGCTGTTCACGGTCCTGTCCGGCATCGGCTTCGGCATCGCCGCGCTCTCGACGGACCGCCGGCCCCTGCGCCGCGTCGTCTTCCCGCTCGGCGGGCTGCTGCTCGCGATGGGCATGCACGCGATGTGGAACGGCTCCTCGGCCTTCGGCGAGTACGGGTTCTTCGCCGTGTACGCGGCGTTCATGGTGCCCATCTTCGGACTGCTGACGTGGCTGGTGATCTGGACCCGGCAGCGTGAGCTGAAGACCGTACGGGCGGAGCTCCCCGCCTACGCAGTGGCCGGCTGGCTGACCCCGGCCGAGCCGTACGCGCTGGGCTCGATGCGGGCCCGGCGGATCGCCCGCCAATACGCCCGCCGTCACGTGGGCAAGGCGGCGGCGCGGGAGGTGGCGCGGTACGAGGCGTACGCGACGTCCCTGGCGTTCCTGCGGCACCGGGCCCGGCGGGGCCGTGCCGGGCCCGACTTCGCCGTCCGGGAGGGGGAACTGCTCGGCGAGCTGTGGCGGCGCCGGGAGGTGGCCCGCCCCGCACTGGACCACGCGGCGCGGATCACCGCCCCTCCGGTTCCGGTGACGGCCCCGCCCTGGCCGGTGTACGGGGTGTACGGGTACGGCCCGCAGCCGACGCCGTACCCCGCGTACAAGACGCCGTACCCCGCGTACAACCCGTACCGCTCCTAGGCGTGTCAGGCCGAGTCAGGCCGAGGCCTCGGTGAGCCGTCCGAGCTCGGCCTCCGAGAGCGTCAGCTCGCCGACACCGGTCAGCGCGGGCAGTTGCTCCACCGTCCGCGCGGAGGCGATCGGCGCCACCACGGTCGGCTGCGCGGCGAGCCAGGCCAGAGCCACCGTGGCCACGGGTACGTCGTGCGCCGCGGCGATCTCGTCGAGGGCGGCGAGCACCCGCCGCCCCCGCTCGGTCTCCAGGTGCTTGGCCGCGCCCCCCGCTCGCGCGCTCTCGACCGTCGCTCCGGGCCGGTACTTGCCCGTGAGGAAGCCGGACGCGAGCGCGAAGTACGGGACGGCGGCCAGGCCGGCCCGCTCGGCGAGATCCTGGAGCTCGCCCTCGTAGGTGTCCCGGGAGACCAGGTTGTAGTGGGGCTGGAGGGCCACGTACCGGGCGAGTCCCTCGCGGTCGGAGAACTCCAGGGACGCCCGCAGCCGCTCGGCGGAGATGTTGGAGGCGGCGATGTGCCGCACCTTCCCGGCCTTCACGAGGGCGTCGAGCGCGCCGATGATCTCCTCGACGGGCACGTCGGGCTGGTCGAAGTGCGTGTAGTACAGGTCGATGTAGTCGGTGCCGAGGCGCCGCAGGGAGGCGTCGGCGGCGGCCTTGATGGTGGCGGCGGACAGGCCGCGGAACTCGGGGTGCTGGCTGACCTTCGTGGCGACGACGACGTCCGCCCGGTTGCCGCGGGCCTTCAGCCACGTGCCGAGCACGGTCTCGGACTCACCGCCCCGGTTCCCCTCGGCCCAGGCCGAGTAGGAGTCGGCGGTGTCGACGAAGTTGCCGCCGGCGGCGGTGTAGGCGTCGAGGACGGCGAACGACTGGTCCTCGTCGGCGGTCCAGCCGAAGACGTTGCCGCCGAGGGCGAGCGGGAAGACCTCGAGGTCGGAAGGGCCGAGCTTACGCAGAGAAGTCATGCTCCACGTCAACGCCGGTACCGGAGTCTCCCATTCCCCCGCTCGGCCGCCCGCGCCGGAACATGCGGCGGCCCTGACGTCGGGGGGTCGTCGTCAGGGCCGCCGGTGCTTCAACGGATGGGGACGGCTTACGGGTTCAGCCCCTTGCCCCGCAGCCACGCCATCGGGTCGATGCCGCTCGCGGAACCGCCGGAGTGGACCTCCAGGTGAAGGTGGGCCCCGGTGACGTTGCCGGTGGCGCCCACGCGGCCGATGACGTCGCCGGTGCTGACCTTCTGGCCGACGCTGACGCCGATGGAGGACTGGTGCGCGTACCAGATCTCGGTGCCGTCATCGAGGGTGAGGACGGTCTTGTAGCCGTACGAGCCGTTCCAGCCGGCCTCGGTGATGGTGCCGCTGTGGACGGCCTTGATCGGCGTGCCCGTGGGGGCGGCGAAGTCCAGGCCCGTGTGGTAGCCGGAGGACCAGTAGGCGCCGGCCTGGCCGAAGCTGGAGGTGATGGTGTAGGAGGAGGTCGGCAGCGTGAACTGCTTGGCCAGGGCGGCGAGACGCTCGGCCTCGGCCTTCTTCCTGGCCTCCTCCTCCGCCTTCTCCTTGGCCGCGGCGGCCTTGGCCTTGGCTTCCTTCTCCGCCTTGGCGACCGCTTCCGCGGCTGCCTTCTGGGCGGCGTCCGCGGCGTCCTGGGCGGCCTTGGTCTCGATCTGGTCCTGCTGGTGCTCGACCTGGGCCATGATCCGGGCGCGCAGCGCTTCACCCGCGCCGGCGCCGGAGGTGCTCTCGCCCTGCCCGGTGGCGGCCGTTGCGGTGCCGAGGCTGCTGAGCGGGGTGGCGGAACCCTCGGGGGTGTCGTCGTCCGAAATGAGGGAACCCACCGAGGGCAGGTCCGGGACGGAGATGGACACCGGGGGCTTGCCGGTCTGGGCGCTGGCCATGCCGCCGGCACCCACGGCGGCTATGACGCCGACACCCAGGACGGTGGAGCTGCGGGCGAGACCTCCGCCGCGCTGCTTGGTGACGCGATGCCGGCCACGGACGGGACGGATGGACTCCTCGGTGGGGTTCCACTCCTGGAACGGGCCCTCGTCGGTGCGCTGACCGCCGTAGCCGAAGGTGTCGGTCTCGCGCTTCGGCGCGAACGGGGCCGCGGGGGCAGGCCGGTTGGACGCCACGTGGGCGTACTCCTTTCCTTCCTTCTCGCCTACCGGGTTAGCTGACGGGTTCGGAGCAGGAAGGTCTCCTACGCGCGTATACCAACCGTGCTTCCACGGTGGCATCCGCCCGATTCACCCCAAGTGGTGGTTCCCCGGTTCCCTTTCGGGATTCGGCGCGTGCGCACGGAGCCGCCTTCTGTGACGGCTGGGACGACCGCGCTGCGTTATCGAACGTTAATGGAGGCGCGAGGGGTATTCCAGCGATTCCGCTTGATCATTAAGCTTTTTCGCATGGACTTACCTGCCATGACCGGAGTAAATCGGGCGAGTTGACCGCTTCGCAAGTGACTGGCGGGTTTTGACGGGGCATCAGTTACCGCGCGGAGCGAGGTGGTTCGCTCACCGACTGTAATGAGATGCGGGGAAATGCACCGAGGGCCGGAACCCTTTCGGATTCCGGCCCTCGGCCTTCAGTAGCGGGGACAGGATTTGAACCTGCGACCTCTGGGTTATGAGCCCAGCGAGCTACCGAGCTGCTCCACCCCGCGTCGTTGTGATTCCAGTGTACGCCATCCGCGGGACCACTCGTGCACACCCGCGGACCGGCCCGCGCTCAGCCCGGCAGGTGACGGTTCGGGGCCTTGGCCCGCTCCTCGTGCTCCGGGAGGACCAGGACCTCCACCCCACGGGCCGCGAGCAGGCCGCTGCCGTCGGCGTCCGTCACGAAGGTGTCGGGCTCGCGCCAGGCCGTGACGACCCGCCGTACGCCGGCGTCGAGGATCAGCCGGGCGCAGGGTGCGGGCCGGGAGGCGCGGCGGGCGCAGGGCTCCAGGCTGCTGTACACCGTCGCGCCGGGCAGGCGCGGGTCGGCCGGGTCGATCTTGGCGAGAGCCGCCTCCTCGGCGTGCACGACCGGGTCGCCGGCCTCCCGGGAGTGGCCGCGGGCCAGTTCCGTGCCGTCGGCGGCGACCACGAGCGCGCCCACGCTGAACGCCGTGTCCGACGGCGGGCAGCGCTCGGCCAGGTTGCAGGCGAGGGCCAGCCAGTGGTGGTCGGCGGCGACGGGCAGGGCACCGGTGCCCGGGGCGGTCGGCTCGTAGCGCATCAGGACCACGTCCTCGATCCGCCGCGACTCCAGCAGCCGGAGCCTGCCGCCCTGGTAGCCGCCGGGACCGAAGAGGCGGGGAGCCCCGGGGTCGCCCACGAAGAGCGGGGCGAGCACCAGCTGGAGTTCGTCGGCGAGGCCCTGGGTGAGCAGCTGGGTGTGGATCAGGCCGCCGCCCTCGACCATGAGCCGCCGCACGCCCCGCACGTCGTGCAGGTGGGTGAGCAGCCGCCGCCAGTCGAGGCCGGCGCCGAGCGGGACGACGTCGGCGGCCAGGCCCCGGGCCCGGGCGCGTTCGGCGCCCCGGTCGGTGGTGTAGAGGAGCTTCTCGCCACCGGTGTGCCAGAAGCGGGCGTCCGGATCGAGGTCGCCGGAGCCGCTGACGGTGACCTTCAGGGGATACTCCGGTTTCCCGGCGGCCCGCCGGGCGGCCCGGCGCTCCCCGGAGTTCACCAGGAGCCGCGGGTTGTCGGCGCGGATGGTGCCGGCGCCGATCAGGATGGCGTCGACGCCGGCCCGGACCTCGTCGACCCGGTCGAAGTCGGCCGGGCTCGACAGGAGCAGGCGGTCGGGTCCGGTGTCGTCCAGGTAGCCGTCGAGGGAGACGGCGGCGGACAGCAGGACGTACGGGTGTGGCATCGACGCTCCGCGGCTGGTCGGGACGGCGGGACTGGACAGGGTCACCAAGGCGGGCTTGGTTCAAGTTTGAAGCAAACCTACACTGGTGGCATGACGACTCGCTGGCTCACCCCCGAGGAGCAACGTGCCTGGCGCGCGTACATCGCCGCCTCCCTGCTCCTGGAGGACGCGATCGACCGGCAGCTCCAGCAGGACGCCGGCATGCCGCACCTGTACTACTCCATCCTGTCCGTCCTGTCGGAGTCCCCGGAACGGCGGCTGCGCATGACCGATCTCGCCGAGCGGCTGAAGATCACGCGCAGCAGGCTGACGTACGCGGTGACGCGGCTGGAGAAGGACGGCCTGCTGCGGCGGGAGGCCTGCCGGTACGACAAGCGGGGCAGCGTCGCCGCACTGACGGACGAGGGGTTCGCCGTGCTGGAACGGGCGGCGCCCGGGCATGTCGACACCGTGCGGAGCTTCCTGTTCGACCGGCTCAGCGAGGAGCAGGTGGGACAGCTGGAGGAGATCTCCGCGGCGATCGCGCAGGGCCTCCAGGAGGACGGTTCGCGGCCGGCGACGGACGAGGTGCCGTGGCGGCGGAGGTCTGCACCGACCTGTTCGTGACGCGCCTCACACCGAGACGGATACTGATTGCTTCAAACTTAAAGCACTAGTAGGGTTCCGGACGTGTATCTGCTTCAAATCTGAAGCAGTACGGCTGTGCAGCCGAACAGGAAACGGAACCCGGAGGCCCCGCATGCCCGACACCCCCGCCGTCGTCGCCACCCCGCGCTCCCGCGTCCGGGTCCCGCTGCGCTTCCACGACGGCTACGAGGCCGACGCCGAGCTCGTCACCTTCCACGGTCTGGCCGACGGCCAGGAGCACGTGGCCGTGGTCCTCGGCGAGCCCGGCCCGGTCCCGATGGTGCGGCTGCACTCCGAGTGCCTGACCGGGGACGTGTTCGGCTCCGCCCGCTGCGACTGCGGCCCTCAGCTGCGCGAGGCGGTCGAGGCCATCGCCGAGCGCGGCGGCGTGCTGCTGTACCTCCGCCAGGAGGGCCGCGGGATCGGCCTCTACAACAAGCTGGACGCCTACGCCCTCCAGGACGAGGGGCTCGACACGTACGAGGCGAACGCGGCACTGGGGCTGCCGGAGGACGCCCGCGACTACACGGCCGCCGCCCAGATGCTCCGGGCCCTGGGCATCGGCCGGCTGGACCTGCTCTCCAACAACCCCGACAAGGCAGGCCAGTTGCGGTCCCTGGGCATCGACGTGCGCGGCCGGATCCCCACGGGCGTCTTCACCACCGCACACAACGTCCGCTACCTGCGCGCCAAGGTCCTCCAGACCCAGCACACGCTGCCGCTCGCCGCGCTGACGGAGCTCAGCGCCGGCTGAGCCGCTCCGGTCCGGCCGGGCACTGAACCGGGCTGCTTGTCCCTCGGTTCATCGGGTACAGCCTTTGGAAGAGGGCGACCTCATCAGTACCCGGAGCTTTTTGGAAGTGACCGTTTCGTGACCGATCTCGGCGGCCCCGGCGACCACCGGGTGAGAAGACCGGGCGATGACCCGGAGTCGGTCGCATCGCAGATCACCGATGCCGTGGACAGCCTGACGGCGCTGTGGTCGGCCGCCGCCCAGGAGGCGTCCCTGCGCCTGTCCCTGCACCAGTTGCGGGCGCTGCGCACCGTGCAGGCGGCGCCGGGGCTGAATCTGACGGCCCTGGCGGACGGCCTGGACATCGGCCTCCCCACGGCCAGCCGCCTCTGCGACCGCCTCGGGGCGGCCGGCCTGCTGGAACGCGTCCCGCACCCCGACACCCGCCGCGAGGTGCAACTGTGGCTCACGCCACACGGACAGCACGTCCTGTGCGACGTCGCCGCCCGCCGCGCCCAAGCCCTGACGGCAGCGCTGTCGGCCATGCGACCGGCCGAACGCGCGGCGCTGCGCAGGGGGTTGCAGGGCTTCCTGACGGCCCGGAACACACTGCCGCCCGACGCCGGCAGGCCGGAGAACCCCTGAGCGACCGAACGGGCCGCGCCGGTCGGCTCCGGCTGGGACGGACGGGCCGCGCAGGCCTGCCCGGGTGAGGCGCCGACCCGAGCTCTCAGGCTCCCGAGCCGTGGCGGCTCACGCCGCCGGCGGTCAGGACCGCCACGCATGTGTCGTCCCGCGCCGGACGGGCCGCGCTCCCCGCGTCGCGGAGCACCACCGCGGCCGCCACCGCCGGGTCGCAGCCGGGCAGTACGCCGTCGTCGGGCGGCGTCCAGCGGCTCGGCAGACCGTCGCTGTGGAGGACCAGCAGGCTGTCCGCATGCCAGGGCACCCGCTGCACCGGCACGGACGCCGGCGCCTGCGCGCCCACGATGCCCGGGTGGGACAGCAGCGGCTTCCACGCGCCGTCGGTCCGCAGCCGGGCACCGATGTTACCGATGCCGGCGAAGCTCAACTGCGCTTGCTGTATGTCGAGTTGTGCCACGGCGACGGCGGCGCCCCGGGTGGGGCGCAGGGCCCGGCCCAGACTTCGCAGAATCTCGACGGGCGGCAGCTCGGCCAGGTCGCGCAGCTCCTTCACCGCCGCGGTGGAGGCCTCGGCCGCCTTCGCCCCGTGCCCGAGCCCGTCGGCGAGCAGCAGCGTCAGCCGGTCCCCGCCGCGCACCCGGCCCCAGGCGTCCCCGGACTGCTCGGCCCGGCCGAGGGGGACGTTGACACCCCCGGTCCGCGGGCCCAGCGGGGGCGGCCCCTGGTTGCGGACGGCCGGCTCGTGGCCGATCCGCGCCATCACGACGGTGCCCCGCCCCGGTGCGCTGTGCAGATCGAAGTCGTTCGCTATGCGCCGGCACGTCCCGAGCCCGGCTCCCAGTGAAGCCGCGACGGTCGTGCTGTAGCCGTCGCGCATCGCCGCCGCGACGTCGGGGATGCCGGGTCCGTGGTCGAGCGCGACGAGCTGCACGGCCGTCCGCTGCCGGCCGTCGTCGTACGCACGCTCGACGAGGTTGATCAGCACGCGACCGCCCTCCGCGTGCCGCAGCAGGTTGGTCGCCAGCTCCGTCGCCACGAGCGCGGCGGTCGCAGTGCGGTTCGGGGGCAGGCCGGCACAGGCGCTGGCCTCCTCGGCCGCCACCCGCACGTCCCGCACCCGCGTCGAGTCGTCCTCCACCGGCACGTCCCAGACCCTGCTCATCACGGCACCGTCCGGGAGGGCGGTACGACGGTGGCCCAGGCGGTGACGGTGACGGTGGTCCCCTCGCCGGGCCGGCTGTCCACCTCGAACTCCTGCACCAGCCGCTTGGCGCCGCTCAGGCCCAGCCCGAGTCCGCCGCCGCTGGTGTAGCCGTCGGTCAGCGCCTGGTCCAGGTCCCGGATGCCGGGCCCGGTGTCGACGAAGTCCAGCCGCAGCCCGCGCGTCGACCCGGCGTCCAGCGGGGTGACCCGCACATGGCCGCCCCCGCCGTGCACGAGGGTGTTGCGGGCCAGCTCGCTCGCCGCGGTGACGAGCTTGGTCTGCTGCACCAGCCCGAAGCCGAGCTCGGCAGCGGCCTGCCGGACCTGCTGCCGCACCCACGCCAGATCGGCGTCCGAGCCGATCGGCAGGTCGGCAGGACCGGCATGGCGGGAAGCCTGCATCATGGACTCCCCTCGCCCCGGCGCGTGGTGACGCCGAGCAGTTCCATCGCACGTTCGACATCCAGGGCCGTCCGCAGGCCGGGCAGGGTGAGCCCCAGCTCGACCAGCGTGATCGCCACGGCCGGGCGCATCCCGGCCAGGACCGTACGGGCCGCCAGCAGCTTGGCCCCGGCGGCGATCTCGGCGAGAACCCGGCCCAGGAACGAGTCGACGATCTCCACACCGGAGATGTCGATCACGACGCCGTTCACCCTGGTGTTCGAGATCCGGGCCGTGATGTCCTCCTGGAGCTGCTCGGCCATCCCGTCGTGCAGCTCACCCTGGAGGGTGACCAGCAGGACGTCGCCCAGCTGGAGGACCGGCACGGTGAAGCCGTGTCCGGCCGCGGGCCCGTGTCCCGCGAACCCGGTCACCGCGTGCCCGCGTCCGCCGCCGCGCCGGCCGCCCGCAGCGGTGCGATCTCGACCCCCTGCTGGCTGAGCGCATAGGCGAGCGCGTCCGCCAGGCTCGATCGGGTGAGCACCGTGCCGAGGTCGATGCCCAGGTGGACGATGGTCTGCGCGATCGCGGGCCGGATGCCGGACACGATGCACTCGGCGCCCATCAGCCGGGCGGCCGCCACGGTCTTCATCAGGTGCTGGGCGACCAGCGAGTCGACCGTGGGCACGCCGGTGATGTCGAGGATGGCGTACCGGGCGCGCTCGGCGACGATCGCGTCCAGCAGGCTCTCCATGACCACCTGGCTGCGCGCGCTGTCCAGCGTGCCGATCAGCGGCACGGCGACGGTGCTCTCCCACAGCTTGATCACGGGGGTGGCCACCTCGTGCAGCTGCTCGCGCTGCCGGGCGATCAGCTCCTCGCCCGCGCTGACCGTCGTCTCCATCACGACCAGGCGCAGCGTGCCCATCAGCACCGTCAGCGCCAGCACGGCCTCCTGGGCCTCGGGGGCGTACGGCTCCGGGAACTCGGCGCGCAGCAGTTCGGTCACCGGGGCCCGCAGTGCGGCCACCTCGCCGGCGACGCCGTCCGGGTCGATGCCCGTCCGGGCGCGGGAGGCCGCCATGCGCCCCAACTGGTCGCGCACGGCCTCGAATCCGGGCGCCCGGATGTCGTCGAGCCGCCCCGCGGCCGCCACGGCCGCCAGCGCCGCGGTCACGGCCCTGCCCGCCTCCACGGCCTCGTCGCGTGAGACGGTGAAGACGGTGCGGAACAGCGCCGCGTCCGCCCAGCGTTGGGCGATCTGCTCCCGGCGCCGCTCCAGGAAGGCGCTCACCTGGTGTGCGGCCGGCTCCTGCTCCGCGTTCTCTTCCGACACCGACACTTGCATCGCTCCCTTGCACGGGCCGGGCCGAGGTCGCGCGACGGCGCCTCAGCCGTTACTTGCCGTATGACAAACATTAGTGCCGGCGTTCGGCACCACCAAACAACTGCCCACCGGTCCCCCCCCCCACCTGCGCCTTCCCCGTCGCCTACCGGCCACGCCAGTCCAGACACACCACGAGCGCGTCGTCGTCCGGGGTGGATCCGCCGCGGTGGCCCGTCAGTTCGCGCAGGATCGCCCGGGGCACCTCGGGGGCCGGCAGCAGCCGGGTCGACTGGATCGCCCGGGCCAGGGCGGCGTCCCCGTAGGCCTCGCCGCCCGGGGAGGCGACGTCGTAGACCCCGTCGCTGACGAAGACCAGCCGGTCGCCCGGCTCGACCCACAACTCCTGGATCACGTAGTCGGTCTCCTCGAACATGCCGAGCGGCAGCTGGGCGTCGAAGGGAACCCGCTCGACCGCGCCCCGGCGCAGCCGCAGCATCTGCGGCGACCCGGCGTCCACCGCGCGGACCCGGCCGGTGGCCAGGTCGAAGTCGAGCATGAGCACGGAGAGGTAGCAGCGGCCCCGGTAGTGGGCGTACACCGCCTGGTCGGCCAGGGCCGCCTGGTCGTCGATGGACAGGCCGGCCCGGCGCGCGTTGCGCAGGGCGTTGATCGCCAGGTTCGTCAGCAGGGAGGCCTCGATGCCCTCGCCCATGCCGTTGGTGACGTAGAGGCTGAGCCGGTCGGCCGAGGCGGACCAGTCGAAGTTGTCGCCGAAGATCGCGTACGCCGGTTCCAGCTGTGCGCCCAGCTCGTACTCGGGGCGGGTGCAGGAGCGGCCCGGCAACAGCTGCCACTGCATCTCGGCGGCCAGCGTGAGCCGGTCCCGGCGGCGGGCCTGGAGGTACAGGTCGGTGTCGCGCTCGGCCACGTAGACCTCGTGCCCGAGCACCTCGGCGATCTCGGCCAGCTCGCCCAGGCCGGCCTCGGCGTGCTCCGCGGCCGGCAGGGTGACGGTCAGCACACCGAGCCGGTCGCCCCGCACGCTGACGGGCAGATGCACGCGTACGTGATCGCCCGCAGTGCCCTCCACATACGGCTCCTGGGCACCGAAGGCCCGGCCCGCCGGGCTGTTGTGCACGGACACCGGCTGGAGCGTGTGCGGCAGCACGGACACCGGCTGAAGCACCGTCAGTCCGTAGTCGGCCAGGAAAAGCTCGACGGAGTCCGCCGCGTACTGATCGGTCAGTACACGACGGACCGCGTCCAGCAGTTGATGGGGCGCCGCCGTGCGCAGGGCGCGCTCGGCGGCCACGAATCTGTTCGTGATCGTGGTCACGGTGGTCCTTCACCATCCTTGGCGGGACGCCGGGGCGTCCTCGTAAACGGTCCTTGTACACGGGCGGGAAGCGGGTCCCGGGCGGTTCACACCACGCCTAGTACGCTGACGGCCATCCCGGTGCCTGCGAGAGTGTGACTGTGACTTCCCTCCGACCCCGCCCTGAGCCCGCTGAGGTCGCCCGTGTGACCTCCACGGCCGCGGAGTTGCTGGAAGTCCTCTGGGGCCGGGCCTCGACCGCGCCGGCCTCCGCGTCCCAGCTGCGGGTGCTGCTCATGCTCGAACACCACGAGGGCATCAACCTGCGGACGCTCGCCGACTCCCTCGCCTCCACACCGCCCTCGACCAGCAGGCTCTGCGACCGGCTCCAGGCGGCCGGGTTCGTCGAGCGGGAGGCGAGTCCGGCCGACCGGCGCGAGGTCCGCCTGCACCTCAGCGGCCGGGGCCGCGCCTTCCTGGCCGACCTGCGCACACGCCGGGAGGACGCGCTGCGCGCGGTGCTCGACCAGATGCCCGCGGCGAAGCGGGTCGCGCTGCTGCAGGGTCTGGAGGCGTTCTGCGACGCGGCGGCGGCCCAGATACACGACGACTCCGAAGACTCCCGCTCGTCCGGTACCCGGACTGCCTGAATTTCTCGCCGTCGCACGGAGTCGGCCCTTCCGGTCCCTTCCCCGCGCACGTTCGGCACGCCTAGGCTGTTGCCCTCCACCTATAGTTGTCAAACGACAACTGTCCGCTCCGCGAACCCCATGGCTTTTTCTCGCGCACTCCACCGCCCACCCTCCCTGCCCGTGCCTTCGCGGTACCGGTCCGGGTACCCCGACACCGCCTCGACCTGCGCCGACTGTGGGCAACGTCTCGCCGGGGCATATGCGGGGCATGACCGGGGCGAGGGCGGGTAGCGGCGCTGGAGGTGGCCTGTCGGGGGATCGGAGCGGGCCGGACTGAGAGGGAGGGCCCGTGACGGCGACCATGCGCATCGGCACGACGACGGATTCCGCCACCTACACCGGTGAGGAGTTGCCGCAGATCGCCGAACCCCAGAAGCTCGCCCCGCAGGACGCGCGCGGGCTGACCGGGCAGTTCCTCGACCGGCTCGCCGTCCTTGAGGAGGGCACGCCCGAATACCAGTACGCCCGCAACACCCTCATCGAGATGAACATGTCGCTGGTGCGCTTCGCGGCCCGCCGGTTCCGCACCAGCGGGCAGTCGATGGAGGACATCGTCCAGGTCGGCGTCATCGGGCTGATCAAGGCCATCGACCGCTTCGAGGTCTCCCGCGAGGTGCAGTTCACCAGCTTCGCGGTGCCGTACATCATCGGCGAGATCAAGCGGTTCTTCCGGGACACGTCCTGGGCCGTGCACGTGCCGCGCCGCCTTCAGGAGGCCCGCACGGAACTCGCCAAGGCCACCGAGGAACTGGCCTCCCGCCTCGGCCGCGCCCCCAAGGTGGCCGAACTGGCGGCCCTGATGAACCTGTCCGAGGAGGAGGTCGTCGAGGCGCAGATCGCCGCCAACGGCTACCTCTCCTCCTCCCTCGACGCCACGGTCACCGGCGACCCGGACGAGAGCGACACGACGCTGTCGGAGTTCATCGGCGAGGAGGACCCGGCGCTCGAACTCGTCGAGGACTTCCACGCCCTGGCCCCCCTCGTCGCCGAACTCGACGAGCGCCAGCGCCTCATCCTCCACCTGCGCTTCGTGGAGGAACTGACCCAGGCGGAGATCGGCGCCCGGCTCGGCATCTCGCAGATGCACGTGTCCCGGCTGATCTCGCGCACGGTGGCCCGACTGCGGTCGGGCATGCTGACCACCGGCTGACACGCCCCCAGCAACGGCGAGAGCCCCGGCCCGGAGATGATCCGGACCGGGGCTCTTCTGTAGGCCCTGTGGGACTCGAACCCACAACCAATGGATTAAAAGTCCACTGCTCTGCCAATTGAGCTAAGGGCCCAGGCGATGTCGCCCCCACGAGCATAGCCGGACGACGCCGGGACTCCGATCGGGTATCGGGGTCCCGGCCCTGCCGAAGGGACGAACTGGGCCGATGAGGGGCATGAACCGGCCCGTCCGGGCGTGTCAGCCCGGCCCCCGCGCAGCCCGCGCCGCAACGACGGAGCGCCGTGGCCCGCCCGTTGGGGCGGAGCACGGCGCTCCTCATGCGCTGATGTCAGCCGTTGCGCTTCCAGCGCGGCTTGTCCTCGCGGCGCTGGAACGAACCGCCGCCGCGGTGGTCGTCACGACGGCCGGAGGGGCGGTCGTGACCCGAGGAGCGGAAGCCGGGGCGGTCGCCCTGGCGGTCGCGGTTGAAGGGGCGGTCGCTGCCACGGTGCCCGCCGCGCTCGTCCCGGCGCTCGAAGGAGCGGCCCGGACGGTCGTCCCGGCGGAAGCCGCCACCGCGGTTGTCGTCACGACGCTCGAAGCCACGACCACCACGGTCGTCACGACGCTCGAAGGAACGGCCACCACGGTCATCACGACGGTCGTCCCGGCGGAAGCCACCGCCGCGGTTGTCGTCACGACGCTCGAAGCCACGACCACCACGGTCGTCACGACGCTCGAAGGAACGGCCACCACGGTCATCACGACGGTCGTCCCGGCGGAA
>NZ_WWIC01000077.1:0-11339 GCF_009872555.1 Streptomyces sp. SID5643 | reverse complement strand
GTCGCGGGGGTGGTGCCGCTGCGGGGGGCGGTGCTCGCCGCCGTCGCCGTCGCGGGGGCCGTGGCGACGGCCGGTGCCCTCTTCGGGCCGTACGGACCGGTCCACGCCGTGCTCGCGGTCGTCCTCGCCCTGGCCGCCGCCGAGGCGCTGCTGCGCCACTGCACGCGCCGCTTCGGCGGGGTCACGGGGGATGTCTTCGGCGGTCTGGCGGAGACGGCCGCGACCACGGCGCTCGTCGTCCTGTCACTGGGCTGAAACGATCTTCCCGTCCCCAGTCCTCTCCCCCGGCCGCCGGCCCCTCGCCGACCGGGTCGCGGACACGGCGGTCACCGGCACCGGGTTCAGCAGGCCCGTCGCCACGCCCCCAGTTCGTACTTCTTGAGCAGCGAACTGAGCTTCAGGCGCCGGGAGTCGGCGCAGAAGCGGCCGGTGGGCACCTCGTACTCGACGTGGAAGACGGCCTTGCCGGCCTCGACGAACGGCTTGAGGGCCGCGCACTCGCGGTACTGGGCGCACTGTTCGTTGACCGCGAAGTCGAAGTCCCCGACCAGTTCCGGGATCTGGTCCAGGTCGTTCTTCAGACCGACGGCCAGGCCCCGGTCGTGGGCCAGGCGGGCGATGAGGCGGTTGTAGCGGAGCTGGTCGGCGGCCGTGAGCGGGAAGCCGGTGTCGTTGCGGTAGCCGTCCATGTTGTCCGGCTCCACCGCGTCGAAGCCCTTGTCACGGCACATGTCGATACGGGCCGCCATGAGCGGTTCCAGTACGTCGGTGCGGCGGATGTCGAGCCAGCGCTCGCCCTTCCAGCCGTTGCCGCGCCCGAGCACGGCCTTCGGGAACTTCCCGGCGTCCGGGCGGAACTCCTCCCAGGCGCCGGTGGAGAGGTAGCAGATGACCTTGCGGTCCTCGCGGTGCAGCCGCGCGACCGTGTCCCCGGAGTGGTCGAAGCCGTCGATGTCGTAGACCGGCACGTCGACGGAGGTGTCCAGGCGTCCGCTGAGCTGCCACTGCCAGGCGGTGCCGGGGCGGGGCTGCCAGCGGGGGCCGGGCTTGTCGTCATGCTCCTGGGCGCAGCCCGTGAGCAGGAGGACCAGCAGGGCGACGAGCAGGGACGGGCGTCTCACGAGGTGATCTCCGGCTTGTGCAAGGGGTAGGGGAGCGTGCCCCAAGGATGATCTCCGGTGCCGGGCACCGCGCAGTGCACCGCCGCACCCCGCGCCCGGGCCAGGCCCTCCGGGTCGGCGCCGGGCGGCACGCCGTGGACGAGGTGGCACAACCGTACGTCCGGGCCGCCGGGCCGGGGTTGCGGGGGCAGCGCGCGGTACGCGGCCCAGGGGCCCTCGAAGGTGACGAGGACGTCGGCGATGCGGGCGTAGCAGGGGTGCGGCGCCGTGCCGTGGTTGAGGACGAGGGTGGCGCAGCCGACGCCCCAGGCCGCGACCGCCAGCTTCTGGTAGTGCTCGAACTCCCCGGGCCCGGACGGCACCTGGTCGAGGAAGGCGCCGTCGGTGCGGTACCAGTCGCGGTGCCGGGTGAGGTCACGGACGACGTCGGTGGCGGCGCGGCGGCCGTAGTCGGTGTCGGCGTACCCGAGGACCCGCACTCCCGCGGCGCGCAGCCGGGCGGCGACCTCGGCGAAGGCCGGGTCGGGGCGGTCACCGGGGCCGCTGGCCGGATTGAGGACGACCCCGTACAGGCGGGGCGCCGCCGCGACGATCGCGTCCCACTCGGCGGGGCGGACGGACGGGTGCTCGTAGTACGGGACCAGGAGAGTGCTCATCGGTGGGCGGTTGCCCTCCCCAGCAAATGGCACACCAGGGCCGCCTGGACGGCGGCCGCCGTGCCGTACACGACCGCTCCCGCCACGTGCGGGTCGCCGGTACGGGTGACGAGGAGCAGGGTCTGCACCAGGGCCGCGGCGCTGCACACCGCCGTGGCGCCGGTCACCGCGCCGAACGACTGGAGCAGCAGGCCCGTCCACAGGACCACGCCCAGCAGGAGCAGCCCGGCGGGCCGGACACCGCCCGGCAGCGGGGCGTGCGGCCACAGGGCGGAGGCGGCGAGGCTCAGCGCGAGCAGCACGGCGAGGTAGGCGGCCAGGCACCGCACGACCGTCAAGGCCGTGGTCCGCCTGAACTCGCGGGCGGTGCTGCTGGAACGCAGGCCGGCCAGGCTGCCGCTGCGGAAGCGGTACAGGAGCCACTCGGCGGGCCCCATGCTGAGGGTGAGCGCCACGGCGGCGGGCGCGGCGACCGCACCGGCCGACTCGCCGGCCAGGACGTCGCCGAGCGCCGCGTACAGCACGAGCACACCGGTGGCGAGCCCGAACAGGGCGTACGGCAGGGAGCCCGTGAGCCGGGGTGCGGCGGGGCGGCGGTGGGCCGGCAGGGTGCCGAACGCGCCGAACGGGAGCAGGGCGACGAGGCCTGCCGTCCAGCCCTGCTCGTCCTTGAGGACGGGCGCCACCTCGCGCAGCGCGAGCGCGGCGACCGCCGCCAGCGAGCCCAGCAGCAGGGCAGGGCCCGCGGTCTCGGGCAGTGGTTCGGCGAGTGACCAGACCGCGCCCGTCGCCATCGGCGCGAGGGCGAGCAGCAGGAGCCGCTCACGGCCCATCACCAGCAGGACGGTCGCCGCGGCCAGGTAGCAGGACTGCCCGGCGGCGAAGGCGACCACCGCCGGGGCGGCGCCGCCCGCGAACGACACGGCGACCAGGGAGCCGAGCAGCGCGCCCGCCGGGGCGCCGAGCAGCAGGGCGCGCCGGGCGGCGGGCCGGTCGCCGAGACCCAGCCACGCGTAGACCCGGTGGGCGAGGCCCTGGTTCCAGGTCCAGCCGCACAGGGCTCCGGCCAGCAGCGGGACCGTGCCCGCGGGCAGGCCGTGATCGCCCGGGCCGGTGAACAGGGGCGCACCGAGGACGTAGGCGAGGCCGGGCAGGGCGAAGACGACGCCGCGCAGCAGGCAGCCGAGGAGGCCGGTCCGCCAGGGGTCGGGGGCGGGGCCGTCGGGCTCGGGGTAGCGGCGCTCGACGCGTTCGTAGAGGGTCTCGGCGAGCGCGAAGGAGTTTCTCACGCCGTACCGCTCGCGTATCCGGTCGTCGGAGAGGCCGTCGGACTCCAGCAGGGCGGCTATCTCGTCCGGGTGGACGGCCGCGGCTATGAACTCCTCCAGCCGGGCGGCCAGTTCGTCGACCGGGTCGGGCCGGGCCCAGCTGGGGGTGCGCTGCCGGGGGATTCCGGGGAGGGTGTCCGGGCGGGAGCCCGGGGGCAGCCAGACGCTTCCGCTCACCAGCCCGCTCCGTCCGTCGCGACGGCCGCGTACCAGGGGTCGCGCAGTTCCAGGGTCCAGTCGGCGACGGTCTCCAGGGTCGGCTCGTACACCTCGTCCTCGCCCGCGAGTTCCTTGTAGATCGTGCGGAAGGCGTCCACCGAGCGGCGCAGCGTGAAGCGGTCGATGACGCGCTGGCGGGACAACTCGCCCAGTTCGAGACGCCGTTGATCGTCGTTGAGCAGGGTCAGCGCGGCGGCGGCCATCTTCTCCGGCTCGCGCGGCGGGACGACCAGACCCGTGTCGCCGACGGCCTCGCGCACCCCGCCGACGTCCGTGGACACCGTCGTACGGCCGCAGGACATGGCCTCGATGATGGAGAACGGGAAGCCCTCGGAGATCGACGACAGCATGACGAGGTGCCCTGCCGCGTAGGCGCGCCAGACCTCGGTGATACGGCCCTCGAAGGTCAGGCCGTCGGCGACACCCAGTTCGGCGGCGAGCTTCTCCAGCCGGGTGCGGTAGGCCTCGCCGCCCGGCGGGACCGGGCCGAAGAGCCGGAGCCGGGCCGCCGGGATCTCGGCACGCACCATGGCATAGGCGCGGATCAGGGTCTCCAGGTCCTTGATGGGGTCGATCCGGCCGCACCAGGACAGCGTCGGGACCTCGGGCTCGGGGCCCGCGTGCGGGAAGGCGGCCGGGTCGACGCCGTTGTAGACCGTGCGGATCCTGCCGGCGTCGGCGCCGCCGCGCTCCTCCCAGCGGCGGTTGTACTGGTTGCAGGGGGTGATCAGATCGGCGGCGCGGTAGCCGTAGGAGTTCAGCTCGCGGTAGAAGCCCAGCATGAAGGCCTTCACGGGCCAGCGCTGGGCGTCACGGCGGTAACCGAGGTAGCGCTCGCGCAGGTAGATCCCGTGCTCGGTGAGCAGGAACGGCACCCCGTCCAGGTGACGGGCGGCGAGCGCGGGCAGGGTCGCCAGACCGCTGCTGACGGCGTGCGCGACGGAGTCCTCGGGGATACGGACACCCAGCGGGCGCAGCGCGTGTTCCAGCAGGTCGGTCGCGGTCAGCGCGTCGTGCACCGTGGGGCGGGCGGCGGCCGTCGGCAGATGCGGCATCGTCCATATCCACATCAGTGACCGCAGCGCCGACTCGGTGCGCAGCGCCGCCGGCAGCCGTCCGTCCCGGGCGAGTACGGCCAGCTCGTCCAGGGATTCACCGAAGTCGGCGTGCGAGCCGGGGTCCAGGAAGGAGAGCAGGAAGCGCTCATAACTCTCGGTGAAGCGGCGGCGGGCCCTGCCGTACGGGGGTCTGGTGCGGCCGGGGCGCGGGCCCCAGGTCGGGACCGAGGTGTGCGCGCAGACGTTGGGCGGCAGTTCCCAGGTGACGGGTTCCCGGCCGTTGCCGGTGAGCGAGACGATGTGGAAGTCGACCTCGGGCATGCCCTTGACGAGCTGGTCGCACCAGGTGCTGACGCCGCCGTGGACGTGCGGGTAGGTGCCTTCCGTGAGCATGGTGACATGACGGCCTGTTCGCCTCATGCGGTGTTTTCCCCCTGTGGTGCGGATGGTGTGCGGGGAACTGCTGCCCGGATCCCGAGTGCGGGCTCGTGCGGGCTGGTCGCACAGTTCCCCGCGCCCCTAAAGGCTCTGGGGCAGTTTCAGGGTCAGAGCCGACTGGAGTGCCGCCGGGGTCGTCCAGGCGGAGCGGGCTCCCGCGTACGGGGTGCCGAACGCCGTGGTGCCCAGGACGAGTTGCTTCTTCGTCCCCTCCGGCGCGGTCACCGGGATCTGAGTGCCCGACGGGGCGGTGACCGTGACCGTGTTCCCGATGCGGTACGCCGTCACGCGGTTGTTCACCAGGGCCGTCTGCCAGGCGGCGCGGCGCTGCACCTCGGTGCCGATCGCGCTGTGCCGGGGGTTCTCCAGCGGGGTGTTGTCGGCGAACAGGGCCCGGTAGTCGGCGAGCACCTTCTCCATGACCGGGTAGAGCAACCGGTCCTCGGCCAGGTTGGACTGGTGCGCGTAGTGCGGCCGGGGGTCGCCCGCGAGGGCGTGCCCGAGGGCGGTGCGGGCCTCCTGCGGGACGATGTGCTCGGCGTACCCCGTGGCCGGGTCGAGCGGCTCGTCGAGACACGTCGAGGTGGGGTTGTCCTCGCAGACGCCGCTGCCGCCGTCGCGGCGCGAGGTGTAGACCCAGTTGTACTCGTCGGCCATCTCGGCCGCCGTACCCACGTTGTAGTACACGTTCATCGGATGGCGCGGGACGGTCAGGGCGTTGCCGACCTTCCGCTGCTCCGGCTCGCGCGAGTTGTCCGAGGCGATCCACTTGACGCCGGTGTCGGCGAGGGCGCCGGCCAGGCCCGGGTTGTCGTCCGGCTGCTGCGGCAGGGTCTTCAGGCCCGAGTGCTCCCCGGTGACCAGCTCGGTGCGGTCGACGGGCAGGCCCTTGTTCACGGCCCAGTTGTGGTTGTCCCGGATCTGGGCGGCGATCTCGGCGCGGCTCATGTACTTCGTCGAGCCGTCGGCGTTCTTCGCGCAGCTCCACGGCACGCTGGAGGTGTCCTGCACGCAGCCGAGGAAGGGGTGCGTGTAGGTGTGGTTGACCCAGCGGTACTGCGCCTTGTCGGCGAGGAGCCGGGTGGTGAGGGCGTCGGTGCCGCCGTGCTGGGCCTTCCACTCCTCGCCGGAGCCGGCGTTGAAGACCATGTCCATGGTGAAGCCGTGCTCGCGCTGCCACTGGGCGGCGTAGGCGGCGTCGTCCGCGGTCATGCGGATCGGCGCGGTGCCCTCGCCGTCGCCGCCCGCGCAGTCGAAGTCGCCCGGGGTGCAGTTGCGTTCGGTGTCCCAGCGGCTGTCCGGGGCGAACACGTCGTCGACGTGCACCGCGAAGGAGTTGCGGGTCTGCCCCAGGTGCACGCCCTGGGTGAGCCACTCCACGATGCCGCGGGCCAGCAGCCGGAACTGCTGCTGGTTGTTGTTGTAGGCGAAGGTCACGACCAGTTCGCGGCGGCCGTCGTGGGCGTACTCGCCGACGAGGCTGCCGCGTCCGGTGCCGCCGGGCACGGGGATGTCGACGTAGCTGGTGAACCCGGTGCGGGGCCGGGCGGCGTAGCCGTAGCTCTCCTGCACGGCCGGAGCGCCGTCCTCGAAGCGGAACGCACCGTCGAGGTAGCCGAACGAGCCGGCCTTCCCGGCCGCGGTGACGGATGCCTCGCGGCCGTCAAGAGTGCCTGCCCAGCCACCCTCGCTGGTGTAGTCGAGCCCGACTCCCGGGTGCGCCCAGGTGTAGGCGTCGACCTGCGGGATGCCGTACGTCCGTTCGTAGGTCTCCAGCGCGGTCTGCTCGGCGGAGTCCGCGCCGAACGGGGCCTCGTTGGGCAGGACGACGCCCTGGTACTTGGCGCGGGGCCGGCCGTTCACGGTGTCGCTCAGGAACGCGGCCGTGATCCTCGGCCGGCCGGAGTCGTTCAGGTCGACGGTCGTGTACGGGATGCCCGTGCTCCTGAGCTGGGCGGTGACGGCCCGCACGGGGCTGTCGCCGTTGTCCACCACCAGCACCTTCAGATCGATGCGCGGTGCCTCCGCGGCCGCCGCCCCGGGCGCTGTCGCCCCCGCCGTGATCATGCCTGCCGCCGTCATCGCGGCGGCCGTTCTTCTCCACCCGCGCGCACGCTGCGCCATGGTTCCTCCCCCAGAAGAGCCCAGGAATCCTCTTGCATTCGAACAGAGGAGGATCCGTGGAAATCATGCAAAGCGGCGAGCACGGCGCTCACCGGATCGGGACGAGTGTGACTCAGTTCACCGACATGGAGGATCAAGAAATGGCCACTACGCCACCGACAGGTGAACGCCCGCAGGAATGAGCGAACGGGGCCACGCGCGTAGTCTCGTCGTCGAGTGTTCGCCGCACCGGGGGAAGGCCCCGTGAGGCCTGGACCCTGGGGTCGGAATAGGGTCGGCTGTCGGGCCCGGTCGACCCACACCGTTCGACCACAGCAACTTCACATCGGAAGCGAGATTTCACCACCGTGACTGCTCTCACTCTCAGCACCGCCGCGGCGCCCGGCCTGCGGGCCGACGCGATCGTGATCGGTGTCGCCAAGGGTGCCAAGGGGCCGGTCGTCGCACCGGGCGCCGAGGCCGTGGACAAGGCGTACGACGGCAGGCTGGCCGGCGTTCTGGAGACGCTCGGCGCCTCCGGCGGCGAGGGCGAGGTGACGAAGCTGCCGGCGCCGTCCGGCTTCAAGGCACCGCTCGTCCTGGCGGTCGGTCTGGGCCCGGTCCCGGAGAAGGACGCCGAGTACGGCACCGAGGCCCTGCGCAAGGCCGCCGGTGTCGCCGCCCGCGCCCTGGCCGGCTCCAAGAAGGCCGCCTTCGCACTGCCGCTCGGCGACGCCGCCGACGCCGGCGCGATCGGGGAGGGTGCGCTGCTCGGCGCGTACTCCTTCGACGCCTACAAGGACAACGGCAAGGACCCCAAGGCGAAGAACGGCAAGGCGCCCCTCGCCGAGGTCGCCCTGCTCGGCGGCAAGCCCCGCGACAGGGCGTACAAGGCCGCGCTCGAACGTGCCGTCGCCGTGTCCGAGGAGCTCAACCGCGCCCGCGACCTGGTCAACACCCCGCCCAACGACCTGAACCCCGAGTCGTTCGCCGCGATCGCCCAGGCCGCGGCCAAGGAGCACGGCATCAAGGTGCAGGTGCTCGACGAGAAGGCCCTGGTCAAGGGTGGCTACGGCGGCATCCTCGGCGTCGGGGCCGGCTCGGCGGCGGGACCGCGCCTGGTGAAGCTGTCCTACACCTCCTCGAAGGCGAAGAAGCACCTCGCCCTCGTCGGCAAGGGCATCACCTACGACTCGGGCGGCATCTCGCTGAAGCCGGCCGGTCACAACGAGACGATGAAGTGCGACATGAGCGGCGCGGCCTCGGTGTTCGCCGCGGTCGTCGCCGCCGCGCGTCTCGGCCTGGAGGTCAACGTCACCGGCTGGCTCGCCCTGGCCGAGAACATGCCCTCCGGCTCCGCGACCCGTCCGGGTGACGTGCTGCGGATGTACAGCGGCAAGACGGTGGAGGTGCTCAACACCGACGCCGAGGGCCGGCTGGTGCTCGCGGACGCCCTGTGGGCGGCGTCGCAGGAGAAGCCGGACGCGATCGTGGACGTGGCGACGCTGACCGGGGCGATGGTGCTGGCGCTGGGCAACCGGACGTTCGGGGTCATGGGCAACGACGACGCGTTCCGCGCCGCGCTGTGCGAGGCCGCCGAGGAGGTCGGGGAGCCGGCGTGGCCGATGCCGCTGCCGGAGCACCTGCGCAAGGGCATGGACTCGCCCACGGCCGACATCGCGAACATGGGTGAGCGGATGGGGGGCGGCCTGGTCGCCGGTCTCTTCCTGCGCGAGTTCGTGGGCGAGGGCATCACCTGGGCACACCTGGACATCGCCGGGCCGGCCTTCAACGAGGGCGGGCCGTTCGGGTACACGCCCAAGGGCGGCACGGGCACGGCGGTGCGGACGCTGGTGCGGCTGGCCGAGCTGACGGCCGCGGGTGACCTCGGCTGAGTTCGCCTCCTGGCTCGATCTCGCCGGTTGTGTGGCGAGTGCGGGGGCGTGGGGGCTGTTCGCGCAGTTCCCCGCGCCCCTGCGGGGCTCGCCTCCCTTCCGGGCGTGGCTCATCTGAACGTGGGGCGTCTCACACCGCAGCCCGGCGTCTCCTTGTGTGCCGACAAGTGCGAAGATGGGGCTCGGCAGGACAGGGCCCCACCGAAGGGCCGAAGAACGAGCGGCCGGACACCAGCCGCCTGCCGGTCACCGAAGACCGGCTCACGGCGCACATGCATGGAGGACGTGACGTGGCGAACGACGCCAGCACCGTTTTCGACCTAGTGATCCTCGGCGGTGGCAGCGGTGGTTACGCCGCGGCCCTGCGCGGGGCGCAGCTGGGCCTGGACGTCGCCCTGATCGAGAAGGACAAGGTCGGCGGCACCTGCCTGCACCGGGGATGCATCCCCACCAAGGCCCTGCTGCACGCGGGCGAGATCGCCGACCAGGCCCGCGAGAGCGAGCAGTTCGGTGTGAAGGCCTCCTTCGAGGGCATCGACATCGCCGGGGTCCACAAGTACAAGGACGGCGTGATCGCGGGCCTGTACAAGGGCCTGCAGGGGCTCGTCGCCTCCCGGAAGGTGACCTACATCGAGGGTGAGGGCCGGCTGTCCTCCCCCACGTCCGTCGACGTGAACGGCCGCCGCGTCGAGGGCCGCCACATCCTGCTCGCGACCGGCTCCGTGCCGAAGTCGCTGCCCGGCCTCGACATCGACGGCAACCGGATCATCTCCTCCGACCACGCCCTCGTCCTGGACCGCGTGCCGAAGTCCGCGATCATCCTGGGCGGCGGCGTCATCGGCGTCGAGTTCGCCTCCGCCTGGAAGTCCTTCGGCACCGAGGTCACGATCGTCGAGGGTCTGAAGCACCTCGTCCCGGTCGAGGACGAGAACTCCTCCAAGCTCCTGGAGCGCGCGTTCCGCAAGCGCGGCATCAAGTTCAACCTGGGCACCTTCTTCCAGAAGGCCGAGTACACCCAGGACGGCGTCAAGGTCACCCTCGCCGACGGCAAGGAGTTCGAGGCCGAGGTCCTGCTGGTCGCCATCGGCCGCGGCCCGGTCTCCCAGGGCCTGGGCTACGAGGAGCAGGGCGTCGCGATGGACCGCGGCTACGTTCTGGTCGACGAGTACATGCGCACGAACGTGCCGACCATCTCCGCCGTCGGTGACCTGGTCCCGACCCTCCAGCTCGCGCACGTCGGCTTCGCCGAGGGCATCCTGGTGGCGGAGCGCCTGGCCGGTCTGAAGACCGTTCCGATCGACTACGACGGTGTCCCGCGGGTGACGTACTGCCACCCGGAGGTCGCCTCCGTCGGTATCACCGAGGCCAAGGCCAAGGAGATCTACGGCGCGGACAAGGTCGTCGCTCTCAAGTACAACCTCGCGGGCAACGGCAGGAGCAAGATCCTGAACACCGCGGGCGAGATCAAGCTCGTCCAGGTCAAGGACGGTGCCGTCGTCGGCGTCCACATGGTCGGCGACCGCATGGGCGAGCAGGTCGGCGAAGCCCAGCTGATCTACAACTGGGAGGCGCTGCCCGCCGAGGTCGCGCAGCTCATCCACGCCCACCCGACCCAGAGCGAGGCGCTCGGCGAGGCCCACCTGGCCCTGGCCGGCAAGCCCCTCCACGCGCACGACTGACCCCTCGGTCGACACACGCGACGACACAGACTTCCGCACTTTCCGTAAGGAGCAACCGAAACCATGGCGGTTTCCGTAACCCTTCCGGCGCTCGGCGAGAGCGTCACCGAGGGCACTGTCACCCGCTGGCTGAAGGCCGAGGGCGAGCGCGTCGAGGCCGACGAGCCGCTGCTCGAGGTGTCGACCGACAAGGTCGACACCGAGATTCCTTCGCCCGCCGCCGGTGTCCTGGCCTCCATCAAGGTCGCCGAGGACGAGACGGTCGAGGTCGGCGCCGAGCTGGCCCTGATCGACGACGGCAGCGGCGCGCCCGCTGCCGCCGAGGCCCCGCAGGCCGAGCAGGTCGCCGAGCCGGCCCCCGAGCCGGCTCCGGCCGCCCCGTCCACCGAGCAGGCCGCCCCGGCGCCCGCTCCCACCGCCGACGCCGCCACCGGCGGCGGCTCCGCCGAGGGCACGGACGTCGTCCTGCCCGCGCTCGGCGAGTCCGTCACCGAGGGCACCGTCACCCGCTGGCTGAAGTCGGTCGGTGACACCGTCGAGGCCGACGAGCCGCTGCTGGAGGTGTCGACGGACAAGGTCGACACCGAGATCCCCGCCCCCACCTCCGGCACGCTGCTGGAGATCGTGGTCGGCGAGGACGAGACCGCCGAGGTCGGCGCCAAGCTGGCCGTCATCGGCGAGGCGGGGGCCGCTCCGGCCGCCGCCCCCGCGCAGGAGGCCCCGGCCGCCCCGGCGCAGCCCGAGCCCGCCCCGGCTCCGGCGCAGCCCGCCCCGGCCCCGCAGGCCCCGTCGGCCCCGGCCCCGCAGCAGCAGGCCACCCCGGCTCCCGAGCCGGCCCCGGC
>NZ_WWIC01000076.1:0-24649 GCF_009872555.1 Streptomyces sp. SID5643 | reverse complement strand
CCGAGGGTGGTGGAGTAGCGGCGGGACTTGGTGGAGAAGTGGCCGCGGAAGCCGAGCATGTGGGCCCAGGCGCGCAGGCGGAGGTGTTCGAGGTCCTTGCGTGCGCCGAGGGTCCAGGCGGTTCGGATCATGCGTCGGGCGTGGTCGGTAATCCGGGCCTGTGCCAGCTCGGCGAGGAAGCGGATCGGCCGGTCCAGGGTGCCGGTCGCTGTCTCGGCGCCTTTGGTGGCGTACTTGGCGATGTATGCCGCTACGGCCCGGTCGGTCAGCTCCTGGCCGCCGTCGAAGTCGGCGGAGCGAATGGTCCGCACGTCGAGTTGGCGACCGAAGGTGAAGGTGTGGGCGCGGCCGTCGACGTCCGGTCCGTTGACGCGGGTGGCGGTGGCGGCGGCATCGATGGCGTCGGTCAGCAGCTCGGCGGACGCCCAGGCCGGCGGGGCTGTGTCGCCGCCTTCCGGGCCGTCGAGGCGGATGACCGCGTGGAAGTGGACGGCGCCCCGCTTCTGGTACTCGGCGACCTTGGCGAAGGAGACGCGCGCGTGGTCCCGAAACGCACGCTGGGTGAGTCCGGCGCGCTTGGCGATCTCACGACGCAGGTAGATCGAGAAGCGCCGCCAGAGAGCTCCGGCATGAGCGTTCCAGAGGACAGCGGCTTCGTAGTCGTACGCGTCCGGGTCGAGGGGCGTACCGAGGGCCGGGTCTGTCTCGTCGTGCCGGGCACCGCAGCGGCAAGGCCGCCCACTGGAAGGGCGGTTGTGAACGGGGCCGAAGCTCGGCGCGGTGAAGGTGGCGAAGACACGCGGGTGTGTGCCGACCTGTTCGGCGGTGCCCTTGCCGCCGCGGAGTCCGGCGGTGATCAGGTGAAAGGTGTCTCGGCGGTAGACCTCCGCGCAGGCCGCGCAGCGGGTGGCACGGCGGTTGTTGCAGCGGACGAGGAGACTTCCGGCGGGCAGGGAGGACGAGTCGAGGTGGTGGAGGACACGCCCGATCTCTCCGGTCGTCCGGTCGACCGCGTACTCGGTGCGGTGGCCGTCGAGGCGCACAGGGTTCGTGCACCCACCCAGGCCGGAGAGTTGGCGGGCCAGCTCGGGCATGGTGCCGAGGGAGGCCAGCATGGAGAGTTCCGCCAGCGGGGGCGGAGTCTGCCGGGTGATGATGGGTCTTCCTTTCGGCTGTTTCGGCGGTTGAGAGGGACGGCCCCGGGGCGGCGGGATGCTTGGCGGCGTTTGCCGCCCCGGCGGCCGGTCAGCGCCTGTTGGCGCCGGTGACGAGGGAGCGCAGGACCACGGCGGCGATGGCCACAGACACGGCCGAGACGGCGACCGCCGCCAGGAGCGCGGTGAGGACGACGCCGACGACGACCACGGCGGCGACCGCACCGGCGCCGACCCCCACGAACGGGGCGACCGAGCGGCCGGCGGAAGGAGCCGGGGCGTGATCCTGCGGGATGTGGGTGGTGATGCTCTGGATGTGCGGGGTGTCGGGCAGCTTGGGGCGGAACATCGCGGGACTCCTTGTCGGTCGGGGTGTCATTCGTGGGTGCCGTTGACGACGTCGACCCCGGAGCGGGTGCCGGACTCGATGGCCGGGGCGAGGATGGTGTGCGAGAGCCAGAAGCCGAACAGCGCGATCACGACGGCGACCCAAAGGCGGACGCCGAGGAACTTGATCGCGGCCCAGGCGACGACGCCCAGGACGAAGACGAGCGGCAGCGAGACGGTCACGGGAACTCCTCAGCGGACGCGGCAGCGGTGGGTGCGCGCGGCCAGCTCGGCGGCGGCGCGGCTGTCGTAGTCGGTGGAGAAGCCGCAGCGCGGAGCCGTGCAGGCGGCGGTGTGCTTCTCGCGGCCCCGGCCGTCGTAGTAGGTGCCGACCTGGACGGGGCCGATGCGGAGGACGCGGCGGAAACGGCGGTTGGCGGACATCAGGGCATCTCCTTGTGGGTCTCGCCGGTGAAGTCGGTGACGTGGTCGGCCAGCCAGCGCAAGATCTCGTCGCCCTCGTAGCTGTCGGCGGCGAGGATCACCGGTTCGGCGATCAGCACGGCTTCGGTCAGGCGGTTCTGTCGGGTCAGCTCGGCGGCGCGCTTCAGCGCGCGGAGCGTGGACGGGCGCAAGGGGGAGATTCCTCCGGGTCAGGTGAGTTGGGTGGTGATGGCTTCGGCGAGCGGCATCGGGACACCGAGCCGGGCGCGAAGGGTCGAAGTGTCGATGTCGGTCCCGGTCCGGGCGCGGTGTTCGTCAGCGACCTTGCGGGCGAGGGTGACGAGCGCGGGAGGGACCGAGGGCGGAGTGGGTGGCGCCGACTCCGTTGCAGTGGCCGGAAGTTCGGGAGCAGCGGAGGGTAGTTCGACCTCTGCGGCGGTCGGCTCCGATGCCTGAGCCTTCGAACGGGGTTCTGGTGCCGCCGCCGGGTCCGCGCTGGGATGCGCTGGTCCGTGAGCGAGCAGCGTCCCGCCGAGGAAGGCGACCGCGGGCCAGCCGGCGACGAGGATGCGGAGCCAGGCCGGTACGTTCTCCACGTCGAGCAGTCCGGCGGTGGCGACGTTGGCGCCGAGGGACGCTGTCAGCGCGACGAGGAACCAGCACCACCCGGCGGTTTTCGCCTCACCGGAGCGCAGGCGCCGCCAGGCCGCCACCAACAGCAGGTCGACGGAGACCGGATAGGCCCACGCCTTCCAGCCGTCCTGTCCAGCGGCCAGCGCCAGGTCATGCAGGTGAGCGAAGGACAGCGCGGCAGCGATCACCGCTTGGACGAGTACGGCGTCCACACGGACGGGCAGGGCGCGCACGGCCACTCCTTCCAGTTCCGGGCATGGGTGGGGTAGGGACTTGGCGCGGGACGGCCGCGCCGACCGTGGGAGCGGGTTGGCTACTCGGTGATCGGCTGAGGAGTGGCCAGGGGGCCGGACTCCGTCACCGGCACGGGAGGGGCGTAGGGCCGGAACGGCGCGAGCGCCGGAACGTCCGGGGCAAGGTGCGCCGTCTCCCGGCAGGTGGCCGCGGCATCGGCGAGAGACAGGTGAGGGGTGCGGATCCGGGACCAGCCGCCGGACGTGTCGCCGACGACGGCGAGGCCGGGCAACTCGGCCGCGATGGCACAGGAGGCCAGGACAGCCTCAGGGGCGATGTCACCGAGCGCCATCTTCGCGGACGCCTCGTCGTTCACCCGGTGGCAGACCCGCCCGGTGAGCTGAGCCCGGAGCATGGTCGCTCCCTTGCCCAGCTCGGCCCCGAAGCGCTGCCCGCAGACCTCCAGGTAGATACCGGCCGCGCGGCCGAGCTGGGCGAGCCGGATGAGCTGGGTGACCATCTCGTCCCGCCGCTCCTCCTCCTTCCTCGTGGCGACGAGGAAGAGTTCTGCCACTTCGTCGACGAACAACACGATGGGAGCCGGGCGTTCGTCCTCCGGCAGGCCCCAGACGTCCGAGGTGATCAGCTCATCCGGGGTGCCGGGCGCGATGCCCTGCCGCGCTTTGATCAGGTCGTATCGGTCCTCCATTTCCTTGACGAGCACGGGCAGCAGCTCGGCCGCCTGCTCCGGGTCGGTCGCCAGCGCCGAGAGCCGGGGAGCGAACGGCGCCAGTTCCACCCCGCGCTTGCAGTCAATCCCGACCAGGACCACCGGCTGAGCGGCCAGCCCGGCCAGCAGGTTCCGCAGGAACATGGACTTGCCGGACAGCGTGGCGCCGAGCACGAGTTCGTGGGGAACGGCCCGGTAGTCCCGTACGAAGGCGGTTGCGTCCTCCCGCAGTGCCACCGGCACGCGGAGCGGACCGGCGTCGGTCCGGCGGGGCATCCGCACCTTCCGCAGGACGTCGAAGCCGACGAGCCGCAGTTCCACGACACCAGGCTTGATGTCCCGCACGTAGACGGCGTGAACACCCCAGGCGTGCCGGAGCCGTTCGGCCGAGGCCGCCACGTCCGCCGGTTCCTGGCCTGGAGCCAGCCGCAGCCGTAGCCGCAGACCTGTCGAGGTGGGCCGGATCATGCCCCGGCGAGGAGGCACCGGCCGGACCTCACGGCGAGTCGTGGCCTTTACGGCCAGGGCCCGCCACCGAGGCGGCTCGACCGTCAGGCCGCACGCGTCCATGGTGGAGGTGTACGAGGCCAGCAGCCGGGCAACCGAGACGGGCAGCCCGACCGTGGACCAGTACGCCGCCGGATGGGCGTGCCGGGCGTAGGCCGCGCCGCCTATCGCAGCGAGCGACCCGCCCAGCTCGGCCCACGTCACCAGGTCGGTCACGACGATCAGCCCGCCTGCTCCATCGGGAAGGTGCCGGGAGCAACGGCGGTCGCGCGGTAGGCGATGCCGTGCCGCTGCTGCCCGTTGAAGACGCTCTCCCACGGCCGGGCGATGAGCCCCGGCAGCGAGACCGGCGCCCCGACGGTCAAGCCGTCCGTCACACCGCTCTCGGGCACTGTGACCTTGATCAACGACGACTCGCCCTCGTCGACGTAGACGACGCCGACCGTCATCAGCGCCTCACCACTCACGGCGTCCTTGGCGATCTCACCAGTCTGCCGGTCGCGCACCTTCGGCGCCGGCGCTTCAGTGAGCAGGATCGTGGCGGTCGAGGCGTCAATACGAATCACACGCACAGATTTCTCCTCCTGAGTCGATCAACCTGCCAACCTGACAAGTTGACTTAGCAAGTTCGAAGCTACGGATGCCAGGTTGACTTGTCAAGTGACTTCGTGGTGGTCGATGAGCGGCCCTGGAGCGCCGAGCGCACTATGGAGTCAGCAGTAAGGGAGGGCGCGACATGAGCAAGAAGCACCGCGCTCCAGAACCGCAGCCGTGGGACCCTCGCACTCCACAGTGGGCGGCACCGCCGCCAGGCACATGGCCGGGGCCGTCTCAGGGATCACCCCCAAGTCAGCCCCCGCGCCAGGACAGCACGGCACCGCCGCCGAGGAAGCGACGCCGGGTCTTCCTGTGGGTCTTTCTCGCCGTGCAGATCTTGTTCTTGATCTGGGTCATTTTGGGCGCCTCGACGGCCAGCGGTACGCCCGAAGGTTGCCGCGGTCTGACGGGAGAGGACCTGAAACTCTGCGAGGACGCGAGCGACGTCGGAACCACGATCGGGGTGGGCCTGATCGTCGCGTTCTGGGTAGCCGCCGACTTCATCCTGGCGCTTACGTACGTGATCTACCGACTTGCCAGCCGACAACCTCGGACCTGAGTCGCAGTTACCGGTTCAACCCGTCAGCTGAACCGATAGGTATCTTCGAGCTCCTGTCGGTCAGCAGGAAGCAGCACGTCAGAGACTTGCAACGCCTGTCCTGACGCGTCGCACGCGATGACCAAGACGCTCAGCACAGGCACGCCGTCCGGCAGGCCCAAGAGACCGGCTTCATCTGTCTCAGGGAGCCGAGCTGAGACCCGTTCCGTGACATGGTCGAAGCGGATCTTCTTCCTCGCTTCCAGGTGCTCACGCACACTGCCGGCCAAGACATCAGCGCTCGCCAGCTCGGTGTCCTCCACCAGGCCGGGGGGGAAGTACGACGAGACCAACTCAACTGCTTCGCCTTCCTCCTCAACGAGGAAGCGGCGCATGAGCACCTTGGCCTTCTTCGGCAAGCCGAGCGCTGAGGCGACCCGTGCCGGGACAACGACTTCAACGACTTCCACGAGGCGTCCCGAGGTCTGCGACTCATCGCGCTCCAGGGCTTCCCGCCCCCGCCTGTCCTTCTGCTCGACCACTTCGGGCCGGTCCCGGACGATCGTGCCGTACCCCTGTCGGGACTCGAGCCAGCCGTCACGCTTCAGCAGCTCCAGCGCCCGCACGACGGTGGGACGGGACATCCCGAAGGCCTGCACCAACTGGTTCTCGCTGGGCACCCGAGTGCCAGGCGGGTACGTGCCGTCCTCGATGCGACCTTGGATCGTCTGTGCGAGGCGCACGTACTTCGGTGGCTCCACTTCATACGCCATGAACGCCGCCTGTCGGGATTAGCCAAGTCAACTGGTCAACCAGACTAGCGAATCTTCGATTGTCGGAGTAGAAGCGGAGCGAACTCTTACCTTCCGGGCCAGGCATCGGCCATCACGAAGGAGACGACGGTTCCGCCGAAGCGGCTCGGCGCGGCGTGCCACGACTCGGCCAGCGAATCGACCAGGAGCAGTCCACGCCCGTGGGAGTCGTCGGCGTCGGGCTGCCTCAGCCGCACGTTCGCCGGAAAGCCAGGGTTATGCACGTCGACCCGAAGCGAATCTCCCTCACGGAACCATTCGACCCGGACGAGCCAGGGGTCGTCTGACCGGCCGTAAGCGATGGCGTTGGTCACCAGCTCCGAGATCATCAGCACACAGTCGTCAACGGAGCAGGCCGGGTTGTACGGGGCGATGAACTTGCGGAACCAGCGCCGAGCCCGCGGTACGGACTCAGCGACAGGGTGCAAGGTCATCGCACCGAGACGAGGTGATTCCTCAGACGGGTAGCGGTCGATCGTGTAGGCCATGGGTGCTCACTTCCTGCCGCTACCGTCGCAGTCGAGGCAGCGCCGCTTCGATGTGGCGCGGGTGCGATCGGCAGCGGTGGCAAGCGCCAGGGTCGTACGCGAGCCGACACGCTTCCAGCCGCGCCCCCGGCAACCCGGGCAAGGTAACTGCGTGCCCTGATCCGGCCGCTGACTCGTCACACCGCGCCTCCTCCCAGTGAAGTGGCCTTAGCCACTTCCTGGATAGTGGCATTAGCCACTTCGTCGATGCAAGCGATTCGCTGCAACTGGCCCCCTCAGGTGAGGGGGTAGCCCTGCTCGAACGCCCAGCGAAGCGGCGGGTAGGTGGCCTCAGCGAACTCCAACGGCCGGTCCTGGAGGTCGAAGACAACGTGGTGCACGATCAGCACGGCGGAGCCGGCCGCAAGTTGAAGGTCCTCGGCCTCTTCCTCCGTCGCCTCCCGCGCGCACATGCGATCTTCCGCGTAACTCCCCTGCCGTCCCGTCATGTTCTCGACGTACATCAGCGTGCCCTCTTGGATCCGCTCCGGCTCCAGAAGCTTCGGCGCACGCTGGCCGACATCCGGAGCGAACCACGAGGTGGACAGCGTGATCGGCCCATCCTGGTTGTTGGTCACGCGCCGCCGGTGCACCGCCCGACGATCCTTGACCAAGCCCAGCGCCTCAGCCACGTGATCCGGCGCCTCCAGCCAACCGGCAGAAGTGATCACGGCGTACTCACCAGGCGTGTAGATCTTCCCCGTCTGCCGAGCGCGGCCGTACAGCTCACGAGCCCGCCGGTTGACCTCCAGGCTCCGCACGTACGTGCCCGAGCCTTGACGCTTCTCGACGAGCCCTTGATGGCTCAGCGCCTCCAACGACCGTGCAGCCGTGGGCCGGGACACCTTCCAGTCCGCCGCCAACTGCCGCTCGGACGGCACCTCGTCACCCGGTCGCAGGTCACCCCGAAGAATCTGATCACGGATGTAGTGCGCGATCTGGAGATACTTCGGCTGAGCCTCCTCGATCTGCGGCATCAGTCCTCCTCACCCAAGGCGAGCCCCAGGCGAGTAGTCGGGCACCCCGCTACCGAGCTGAGGCCTGCTTCTCGATACAAGTGGCTATGGCCTCTAGCCACTATAGGGTGAGTGGTCAACCCCCCACCCCGTAGGCTGACACGCATGACGCGGTTGATCGTCGCAGCAGGAGGAGGGGGCGACGCAGTCGCCGCCGCAATGATTCACGCCGCCCTCTACGGCGACGAAGACCAGGCGGTGATCCTCACGTACGCATGGGACCGCCTCCTGATCGACCCGGTACCCGGTCCCCGAGGACCGGACAACTTCACCGGCCTCCAGCCCCTCACTCCGGCAGTCTGGGCAGTGCCGGCCGAAGCTCGCCCGATCGCTCCGGCGGGTTCGACGCTCCCCCGACTCGCAGCAGAGCTCCGGCACACGTTCGCGCTGATCGATCCGCGCCATGGAGTCGAAGGCGTCACGCGCCAACTCGAAGAACTGGTGGACCACTTGTCACCAGAGTCGATCGACCTCCTGGACGTGGGCGGCGACATCCTCGCCCGCGGCGATGAGCCGACGCTCAAGAGCCCCCTTGCCGACGCCGTCACGCTCGCCGCGTGCTGCCAGGTGAATGCACCCGTCCGCCTCTTGGTGACGGGCCCCGGTCTCGACGGCGAACTCCCTCTCGACGGACTGAGCACCATGCTCGGCCCGATCATCCACACCCTCACGGCGAAGGACGTCGAGCCGATCAGCTCCGTCCTGGAATGGCACCCCTCCGAGGCAACCGGGATGCTCGCGGCGACAGCCCGAGGCGTACGTGGCACCTGCGAAATGCGAGACGCCGGCCTTCCGGTCCCCCTCACCGACGATGGCCCGGCGGTCCATGAAGTCGACCTGGACGAGGCACTCACCCGCAACCAGTTGGCCCGCGCCATCCTGACGACAGCCACCCTGGACGAGGTTGAAGCACACAGCCGCGAAATCTGCGGCTACTCGGAGATCGACTACGAGCGCAACAAGGCCTCGTGGCTCAAGGATCAGCCACCGGTCCAGCTCGACCCTGAGGCCGTACTGTCTCAGCTCGACCAGTTCGAAGCCGAGGCCCACAGCCGCGGCGTCACCCACACGACGTTCCGCCGCATCACCGAGGCCCTGAACCTCAACGGCTCCTTGCGCGAGGACCTGCGCCAGCTACTCATCAACAGCCGCCCGAAGCAGTACGACGCTCCCTTGTGGCGCATCACAGCCACTACTGAGTAACAACCTTCTTCACGGGTTCAAGGCGGCTCGCTCCGCTCACCGCGCGCGGTCCGGCCCCCGGCCGGACCTGCGCTCCTGTCTCCGCCCCGCTCCAGCCCGGCCGGCGCCCGTACCGCGCACAGCAATCAGCCGCCTGATGCCAGAGAAGGGGTATGTCGTGGCTGGGGCGGTCGGCTCCACAGCTTTAGCCACCTCCCCGGTCCGGGTCCCGCGTCGAGCAAGACCAGGGGGCCACTCGTGCACATTGCGGGCAGGTCCAAAGCCCTGCCCGAGTTGCCAGCCAGCGTACGGCCCCCTGATCATGCTCGACCCCAGACCGGGCAGGCCACAGGCCAAAGCCGTTCCACCGACCTAATCGCGCAGCTGAAAGCCTAACTTTCATTACCAGTAAAGCGCTACAAACTCAGAGTCTAGGTACCTCTCGGTTTCCGTATTAGACTCCGGATCAAGGGTTGGCGAATTAGGCAGCGCGATAGTGCCGCCGGGGGAAGCTCCGATAAGCTGCCACGCCCGACTTCTTTCCCTCACGGCATCATCAGGGTCAACGGAGACAGAAAACCTATCCTCTACTTCTTGAACGATTAGCCGGAACGCTCTGCGGCTGTCAGTGACAGAGACCAGCAATCCACTGTTTTCGCGAGCCAAGGCCTCAATTTGCGCACGAGCCTCTGAATCTAGAGATACTCCACATCGGGCAGCGACAAGCTCTCCGTACAAAATAAGTACGCGCACCCTTTGCTCGGTGATCTCTTCCGAAGATCTATCTTCAGCCAGAGCGTTCAGTGCGCCGGTACTGAACCTATCAATTTCGTCTCCCAATCCTGGCAAGACCTCTTTCAAGACCTCCACCAACTTGACTGGAGTCCATTGCGACTGGATCCCTGTAACAGCAATTCTACACAGGGCCCAAACCGGCGAATCAGAGAATAGAACGCGCCGAATATCCTTCCAATACAGCGACTGTTCGGTCACTCCGACCAAAAAGAGAGGTTTCCGGGTAGCCACTACCGAGCCATCAAGACGGGACTCCATTTTTTTGTGAACAACATACTCGACACCATCAATCGTAAAGACCGAGTAGTCAACCACCTCGCACTTAAGCGGCACAAGGCCCGCCATGAGGCCCTCAAGGATCCCGTTAAAAGCCTGCGCCTGCTCCAGATCTTCTGGATTAATCGACGCAGCCAGATACGGATTGCTTACCAGGTCGGCCATGGTCGAGATGATCGAACTCACGCGATAGGTAGGATCCGCGCGAAGCTTAACCTTCACCTCAACAAGCTCTCCACGCGCCAACCTTTCCTGGTCGAGTAGCCATGGCTGGACAGCGAAGCTGGGTGTCGAAACTCGCCTCTCTGCAAGGATTTCCGTCAAACTGGGAGGCTCACCTACGCAAGTGTCAGGCGTTACCATCCTCGAGTTTTTGCGCTTCTCGTAGTCGTGCAGATCCTTGAATGTTGCTTGAATCGTAGACTTTCGCAGCACCTGCGAGTCCTTGCTTTGAGTGGCCTCAAAGCGCGAGCCAATTCCGGACTTGATGATTTTGGCATCAGCATTGATGCTGCTGTTGACTTCGGATTTGATTGAGCTTGAAAGCGTTTCGGTATATTCGCTGGGGAGTGCCCCGAGGCGAGACGACAGAAGGCTCGTGACGCTGACCTCATCAAGGTACACGAATTCCCGAAGAATAGGACCCGAGGCAGCATGCTGCTTACATCGCCTTCGATTTCGCAACCATCGTTTGAATCGACTGATCATCTGCTACCTCTCTCCCGTGTCCGAGGTCCGCACTGACAGCCTCTTTCTGTGCAGCGCTACCCTCTCGTAGCCACCGATGTAATCGTCGGCAAAAATGGCATCCCTTGACTCTATTACAGCTAGAAGTGCAGCCTCGCTCCAAATGGCAGCGAGTTCTGCGGGAGACCAGTTGGCAGTCTTTTCGGCGACGTACACGTGCGGTAGCTCCTCACCCTTGTTAAGCCTTCTTGCGGATACTTCGAGGATTGCCTTGCGATCCTCCACATCAGGTAGAGGAAAGTCGATTTCCCAGTCAAACCTACCGGGCCGCCGCAGAGCGGGATCCAGGTCCTGAGGGCGGTTAGTGGTGGCAATTACAACAACGTTGGTATCAGCGCTGAATCCGTCCATGGCAGAGAGGAGCTGGCCCACGATGCGGCGCGAGGCCTCATGAGAATCATCGCTGCGTCTTGACGCGAGACTATCCATTTCGTCAAAGAAAACGATAGCTCGCTCTTGCATTGCGGCATCCTCGAAGATTTTACGGATGAGTTCTTCGCTCTGGCCATACCATTTGCTTAGAACCTCTGGCCCACTGATTTCGTAGAACTCCGCATTAGCCCGATGTGCGATGATTTTAGCGAGCATAGTCTTGCCCGTCCCCGGAGGGCCAGTGAGAAGAACACCTTTAATTGGTCGAGCGCCAATTTTAGCCAATGAATCGTGACACTCAAGTGGTGTCTCAATCAGTTCTTTCGCTCGTTCTATGATTTCGGGATAGCCGCCAAAGTCATCAAAAGTGAGGGCCCCATCGGGCGATGCTTTAAACTGCTCTACAGTCACGCTATCGACGGCAGGTAGGTCGATATAGCGGACAGGATCCTCGGAAAGCACCTCTGTGATCCCTCGCGATTCATACCCCTTTACCGTGTTCCCTTCTCGCAAGTCCACGTCATGCGGGTGGTCGAGTACCCTAAGGCGCCCACCGATATCGATAACTACTTGCCCTGGCTGTAGCAAGCGAACAACGCCAACCCAAGGGTCCTCATCCCAGAGCTCATCAGGGGCAAGAGAGATGTCGCTATTCTCAGCATCGATGAAGACAACATCCCCTCGCTCGAATCGGAATTCCCCAGAGGTCGTGCAAGTGGCGATATTCCCATTGCGTAGCTCAAGGAACGCTGTAGTTTGATCTTCGCTTACATGCTTAACTCGCGCCACCGTCTGGGGAGGGTAGATGTCTGCGTCCATCGACTAAGGGTAATCCTGAAGCCGATGGTCAACAGGGTGTTTCGCGAAGTTGTCAGGGACCCGGCAGGCGTCGGGTTGGCTCGTTCCTCGCGTCTAGGAACAGGCGAGAACAGCCGCGGCCCACCGCTGCCGCCGCACTCCAACCGTTGCAGATCGAGGGGTGCGAGCTGCCTCTGCACCGCTCAGGGCGAGGACGTGAAGCCAGTGGACTGGTCGAGATGGAACGATGAACCTGGAACCGTCGGAGTCCAACCCTCACACAAGGCAAGCCGAACAGCCGCGGCCACACCGGACGGCAGTACAGGCTCAGCCTCGCGGCCGATCCAGTTGCTCGGATGCGGCTGGTCGGTAATGACCACGAGCGTCGTCCCCGGAGTGTTCGCGTGCTCCACCGCGAACGTACACGGCGACCAGGCCAGCCCCTGGCAGTACGTGGGGCGGCCCCGCAGCCGCCAGCGGTAGACCGTGCCGTCGACAACGATCCGTCGTGATCCCTTGCCGACCAGTGCCATGACTCCCCCTCCAACAGCCAAGATGCTAACGAGCGCCAGCCCTACCGACCGTCTCAGTTTCCGTCTCATTCAGCGCCGTTCATGGCCGTTCAGGCGAGATCCGGAGCCGTCCCCACAGTGGCGGCCGACCGCTCATGAACCCAGGTGAACGCCCTCGCACACAGCCCAACACCCCACCAACACAGTTGGAGAGCGTGCGCGCCCCCCGAGCAACCCTCCTGGCCCGCCGTGCACCGCTGCGCGGAGCATTGCGCCTTCCACAGAGGACATGTGCCCGGCAATCCTGCACAGGTCCGCACAACGGTCGAGACCGGGTGTGAGACGTGACTCGTACGCAGTCCAGGTGTGGAGCGCTCACCGAGAAGCACTCGGTGCCGGCGGCTGATGATGGTCGGTGCGTCGCGATGCAACCTGCACCGTGGCGAGTGGTCGTCGTACACCATCTTCTTTCCAGTCGGAGAGCTCGGTCTGGCCGCGCTCGCGACGGTGCGGGATGACGAGTCCGGTAGCCGGGTAACCACCGTCGGCGATCACGTGGGTCTTAACCGACGGCAACCTTGGCGCCGGACCCCTCCCGGGCCCTGCAGTCGGTGCGGTTCCAGGAATCCCACCGACGCCGGCTGCCAGGTCTGACTCCGGCCCGTATCGGCCGGAGGACACAACAAGCAGGGGATGGACGCCCCCGCGATTGGATGTAGACCTGGTCGCGCGGGAGGTACTGCGCCACAGGCGCTCACAAACTTCTGACTATCGCTCAGCGCACGAACAGGTAAACGGCGATCACCGCGATGCCGACCGCGTACATGCATCGGGTCTTCCAGTTCTGAAGCTCCTGCTCCAGCTTCTTCAGCTTCGCGGTGTACTGCCGCTTACCCTGCTCCTCCTGCCAGTGATACCTCTCCGCGAGGGCCACGACATCCAGCTTGATGAGGGAAGTCTTCGCTTCCGCGAGACCTCGGTTCGCTTCGGCGATGAGGGATAGCGTTTCCCTCTTGGCCTCCACCAACTTCTTGATGTCCTCCAGGACCCGGCCAAGATCCGAGAACACGGGATCGCTCTCCAGGTAGTTCACGGCCCGTGAGAAGTCGTCCAGCCGCCTTGAATCCACCAGATGCGCGGTGCTGGCGAAACCTTCGAGGACATCCATGCTCAGACCGTTGGCCGCCTGGCTGAACATCTCGGCCATCGACCAGTTCATCTTGCTCGACAGCGCATTGGAGAAGTCCTTGAGGACCTTCGCGTCCAGGCGGTTGAGGGCTGAGGCGACCTCAGGGAACTCCTTCGCCACTTCGTTGATCACGACGTGGGTGTCCCGGCCGGAGTGGAAGGAGAGGTGCTTATCGCCCATCAGAGGTTGATGGTGCCGCTGAAGTCTCTGCCCACGTTGTAGTTCGTCTGAGCGTGCACCTCGCCGAACGTCACGGTGGAGGTCGAGTTGTCCACCGTCAGGTTGTGCTGGATGAGCCTGACCCTCCAGTAGGCGGCGATGTCCTCCAGTGGGAGAGCTTCCTCCCTGAGCAGGACCGCGTGGTCGGCGGCCTCCTCCGCGTACCGGTCCTGGACTTCCCGGGGCGCACCGGAGACGAGCGCCCTGACGCGTTCACGTACGCGGTCGAGGAGCCCTGTGGCTGCGCCTGCGGCAACAGCTTCGGTAACTGCGACGGCGGCTTCAGTGGCGTTGACCATGAGAGGAAAATACCGAAGCGGGAAGCCCGTTGCAGGTGAATGCGATTTCTGACAGGTATGGAACTGGAGCGGCTGCTGGACGAGTTGGAGACGCCGGTGGCCCCCGGCGGTGGGCAAAAACCGGAGGTCCGGCCGCGCCGTGGTGGCTGGTGACGGTTCTCCGGCACGGGGGTGCGGATGCGGTCAGCAGGGGCCGGCCGTGGAGCCTCCCGCTGGAGGACCGGGCCCTGCTGGTGGCCGTGTACGGGCGCACGAATCTGACCATGCACCAACTCGCCCCGCTTTGGGGTGTCCAAGTAGACACTGTGTCTCGCTGCCACTTCAGCCCCTATGCCAGCCCCGTGGAACGTACTCGCCTACTGCGTCGAATTGCGCTCTTCTGCTTCTATACGGCGAACTTCTTCGTCATACTCCCAAGCCTCCTTGAGGCGCTTGTAACGACCGTTGGGCTCGGGCATTGCAGCATCACCGCGACGCCAGGAAAACACGCACGCGATCAAGTGATGAACCGTTCCCATCAGTAACCATTCCCGGCTTCGCCGATAAAGCCCTAGATTGAGGTACTGGCAGTCATACATCCAAGCCAGACCCTCAACAATTAGCGTTCGAAGTTCCTCATCACGCACTTCCAGGGCCGCAACACGAGCAGGCTCAATGTACTCAAGCAGCTCGCTCCACCAAGCCTCTTCACTTATGAGAAGTTGCTCATAATCGGCCGGTTGCACTTCCGGTAGCGACGAGTCAGGAGGCATCTTGCGTATGTGGCCCAGCAGAGCGGTAAGCGCCTGAGCGTTCGCCGCCACAACAGCTACGCGCTCGGCTTCATCACGTGCCAGGCGAGCATCCGCAAGCTGCTGCTTCTGCGCTTGATGGGTCGATGCGTAGGAAGTTGCCGCACCCACGACAACACCCACGAACCCAGTAAGGGGCGTAAGCCAGTCCATGAACACAGTGTGCTGCCCACCTCTCCATGGGGGGGCAGAAACGGTGTATTTCCCGTGGCGTCCCGATACGAGGAGTCGTGACCAGTAACGCACGCTGCGGCCTTAGTGCCAGGCGGTTGGCATCTCCGTCTGCTGGCTGCAGTGGCGGCGGGGCGTCGACGTGCGCCCGATGGTGAGGGCGCCGTCCCCGAGTGCCGGCCCGAGTAGCGGCATATGCGGGGAGCGCCCAGTGGTGGGTGAGGGTGAGTGGCTAGCGGAGCCGTAATGATCGGAGTGTCACAACCAGAGGATCAACGCGACGATCACGGCGAGAAGGAGAAATGGACCGGCAATTGCCTTACGGAGCTCTCGTTCACCTTTTCCAGGGAACATAGGGTCATCGCCAGCGTCTGTGAACTGGGTCGCCGAATCTCCTTTCCCGTTCAGGATATCGCTCGCATCCCGCACGAGCGCAGCGGCCGCTTTCACATCCCCCGATTCCTTCAGCATTTCATCGATCTTGGCAAGCATCTGAGGGGAAGAGACCGCCAGCTTCCGTACGTTCCGCTTGGTATCTTCGTCAATCGACTCATTTTTGATGATCGTCTGAAAAACACTGCCGTTATTGGTCTGAATGTACTGATCAATCGCCGTCCCGACCATACTTCCCTCCCTTGCACGTCGTATTACTCACCAGCGAGGGCGCACGGTCCAGGCTCAGGCGAAAGGACGAGGCGCACTCACCTTGGCTCTTGGACTGGCCAAGCGGGCCAGCCAGTATCACTGCGATCAAGACCGCAGCAACAGCCGAGACTGTGGCCACTCCAACTCGCGCAAACGGGTTCAACGCCTGGCCAATCGTCTTGACCAAAGTGGGCCACTTGTGCGTAACCCACAGGACGAAGATCGCACCGATTACGGCAAAGACGAGCAGTCGGTCACGCACAAAGGCCCCGACGTACTCATCAGAGGATAGGCGCACAAGACGCCCGATAAACCATTCGAGAGCTGGCAAAACATAGGGAAAGTGATCATTGATCACTTCAATTCCAGCCAACGTGAAGAGGATGGCCAAAACAGCCCCGAACGCGTAATAAGCGATCCCGAGCCACCCTACGTTGTTGACGAAGGGAAGCTTCACTGCTTGCCATCTCGGTAGTTGTTCTGCGACACGGTGCCGTTGTTTGTTTCGATGAATTGTCCGTTGACGGTGATCCCGCCCGGCCCGGCGCTACGCGGGGGCTGGGATGTGTTGGTTCCGCCATCCGGCTGCACGTGACTACCAGGAGGCGATGGAGCAGGGTCCTGGCTACCGGCGGATCGCGAACGCGTCCACCGGGCAGTGATCACAGCGCCGCCGAGTAGGCATACCCCGCCGATTAAGGCAGCGGCTATCTCGATCATGGAGCCCCCTGAGGTCGGTACTGGTTGACAAAATCCTACCCAACAGGGGTAGTTGGGGATGCCCGAACCTCAGTCAACGAGCGCAGACAGTAGCGACATACGGCAACGCCCCACCCGGCAGCGTTCGCCGAGTCGTGGTGCAGCCGACACGCATATAGCTGCGTATCAGGGGGCCCGTGCCCCATTCACAACTGCCGGTGCGCGGCCGCAGCGCCGCCGCCCTCGCGCGTGGCCAGCTCCGGGTACCACGTCATCGTGGCCGTCGACATCACCTTCTATACCTCCAGCGGCAGGTTCGACTTCAGACGTCGTCACCGGCAGCCCCGCCAACGCGCCCAGACGGCTGGTGTGTGCGCAGACAGGTCCTCTCGTGCCGGGGGGAGCTGAATCTGCAATGGTCAGTTCCCGTGGACTATCCATGGACTCGTCCCGCCGGACCTGCGCGTGCAGGCCCATGACCTGCTGCCTTATGCAGTGACCAACGGGCCTCCGGAGCCGTTGCAGCAACTCCCTCGACCGGCGCAACCGTCCGCGCCTCCCACAGCCCGTCTGAACAGCCCGGCAGACCTCAGCAACCATGCCACCCGTTCGCATCGAGGGGGCGGTAGGGAGACACGCGTGCCCCCTGCATGCCCGTTACGGGGGGGACACGGCGGGGGACCACAGGGAACGACGGGCCCAGCCATGCGCCATCCCAGGTCGGGAAGGCTAGTGCTCTGGAGGACAGACGGCGAATCGGGTGTTAAGACTCCGTCAGTCACGCACTCCCGTGCGCCTTCACCGGATTCCTGCACGCCCTGTGCACGGGGGATGTGCGGCCCTACCCTGGGGCGCACAACTGAGTTCAGGGAGGGGGCACCATGGCAAGCAGCGCACTCGATCGGCTCCAGGAGTTGCGCGCGCACTACGCCGGCAAGGTTGAGCGGCAGCCGTGGCTGGAGTACTACCGTCGCCGTATCGCTGATCTCGACGAGCGCATACGGAGACTACAGACCGGCGAACATGAGGTCGCTCCGGTCGCCCCTAAAAAGCTGAGCACTCGGCAACGAACGAAGAATATGAAGGAACTCGTCGTGATCGCCGAACAGCTTACGGCCCAGCGGAAGACAGCGAGGCGGAAAAAGATCCCACTTCGCCCCGATGTCTACACTTACCTCGGCCCTTACGGCGAGGGCCGCATTCGTCACTGGGCCGGGCGGAAACAAGTCTGACCCGTAAGCCGGACTCGCCTGAGTGTCTAACTGCGTGACAACGCCGACGAACGACGGTGAACAATGGCGAACGCCTGCGGACCATCAGCACAGGCGAGAGGCCCACCACTCCAAGGCAGAGCCCCCAGCCAAGTTGCTTCGGGACGACGAAGTCATCGCCCAAGATCTCACCGTCGTGCCTCCGACCGGCGCAACTTTCTCTGGTCGACGAGATGGCAGCGCGGCTGAGGCCGGTGAGGGTGCGTCGAGGCACACGCGTGCCTGATCGGTCAACGCACCCGCCATCGTGGCTGACTGTCGTCGGCTGAGGATCAGACACTCCCGGCGGAGCTCCACCAAGGGACGCACGAGGCGAAGGCGCGTGCCAGTTACGTGCCAGATCCTGCGGGGAACCACGGGGAACAGCGGGGTCTAGCCACGGGTGGGATCAGGACCCTGACGCCGCCCCGCCACAGGTCAGCGCAGCAATCGCCGCTAAAAACCCGAGCTTCCCAAGCTGAGAGCGCGAGTTCGATTCTCGTCACCCGCTCCAGAGAGAAACCCCAGGTCAGCGGCCTGGGGTTGTTTGTTTCTGGAGCTGCCGACAGGCGACGCAGTCATGGCTGTCGAAGAACAACGTCGGGGGGAGTTGGCGTCCGCCAGGTCGTGGAGGGGAACAAGGCACGGTTGCGTCATGTGCCGTTCCCTGCCGCTTCGACAGCCGCCCGTACGGTGGGATGAACGTGCCTCAGCTCCGCCCTGGCTTCGGCGGTGCGCAGCACGTCCCGCACCTGACCCACGTCGCGGGCCAGCAGGAGCCGGACTCCGCGGGCCTCCAGTTCCTCGGCCAACTCGTCGAGCATGCGTACCGCGCTGACGTCGACGAAGGGAACCGTCTCGGCGTCGATCACGACCGCCGTCGCCCCTTCCCGGCCGGCGGCCCCGCGTACCGCGGACCGGATCCGCTCCACGTTGGCGAAATAGATTCCCGCCTCGACGCGTAGCACGATCACCCCCGGGATCCTGCGACTGTCCGTGTGCCTGTCGAGCGCGGCGAAGTGTCCGTTCCCCGGCAGTTGCCCGAGCTCGCTGATGACCGGCCGCGAGGAGCGGTAGAGGAGCAGGAGCAACGAGGCACCGATGCCGATGAAGAGGCCGGGCAGCGTGTCGAAGATCATCACCCCGAGCATCGCGGCGACCGCGGCGAGGAAGTCGGGCCGCGCGGCGACGCCGTAGGCCTGGCCGAGCCTGCGGGTGAAGACGCGGTAGAGGGCGACCAGCGAGGGGATGTCGACCAGTCCGACCACCGCCGCGACCACAACCCCCGCGAGCACCGCCTCGGGAAGCTTCTCGAAGAGGCCGGTCAGGAAGAGAAGCGTGATCACGGTAAGAGGGGCGACGAACACTCCGGACAGCTGGGTGCGTGCGCCCGCCGACCAGTTGACGGCGGTCTTCGAGAGGCTGCCGTTGACGATCATGCCGCTGGACAGGCCGGCACCCAGGCCGGCGGCCCCGAGCCCGATCAGCTCGCGGTTGGCGTCGACCTCGTAGTGGTCGCGGGCGGCGTAGCTCTTCGCCGCCCCGAGTCCCTCGGCGAAGGCGACCAGCAGCACGCCGACGCTTCCCGCGGCGAGGTGGCCGAGGTCGTCGACCGAGACATCGGGGAAGCCGAACGAGGGCAGCCCGGCCTCGACGCTGCCGACGACATCGACACCGTGGTCCTCCAGATCGAAGGCTGCTGCCGCCGCGATTCCCAGCACCACCGCGAGCAGCGAGCCGGGCACGATCGGGGCGACGCGCTTGAGAACGAGGATCAGCAGGAGGCTGCCGACGCCGACCAGGACGGTGAGGCCACTGGCCCCGCCGAGGTCGCCGATCAAGGCCCAGATCTTCTCGAAGAAGTCCCCGGACCCGCCCTCGACACCGAACAGCTTCGGCAGCTGGCCCGCGATGATGGTCAGTGCCAGGCCGACGATGAAGCCTTTCAGCACCGGCTCGGAGATGAAACTGGCGAGGAAGCCGAGGCGCAGCAGTCCGGCGAGGAACGCCGCGATGCCCACGGTGACGGCCAGTGCCGCCGTCATCGCCGTGAAGTGCGCGCTCGAACCGCCGGCGGCTTCACCGACGATCGCCGCCGAGAGCGCCGCCGTCGCCGCCATCGGCCCGACCACCAGGTGCTTTGAGCTGCCGAAGGCGGCGTAGAGGATCAGGGCCGCGGGTGCGGCGTAGAGGCCGACCACGGGCGAGACGCCGGCGATCGTCGCGTAGGCGAGTGCCTCGGGCACCAGCACCGCCCACACGGTCGCTCCGGCCAGCGCGTCCCGGACCAGCCACTGCCGCCGGTAACCCCGCAGTGAGGGGAACAGCCAGTGCATGTCCGCCCTCATGAGGAGAGATCGCTGATGGCATCGCCCACCAGCTTCGCGGCGAAGAGCAGGCAGATCACGGCCATGATCGCCGTGTTGTTCCGCTCCATCCAGAGCTTGAGACCGTCGAGGATGTGCTTCGAGCGCTCCTTGAGGGCGAAGTAGAGCACGACCGGCGTTCCGGGCCCGAGCGCCCCGAGCACCACGTAGAGCGCCAGTGCCACGGCCTGCGCGCCGGCGGAGGTGTCCGTGCGCGCGATCGCTGATGCCGCGGCGATCGAGAGCAGCAGGTTCTTCGGGTTGAGGGCGGACAGCGCCATCCCGAGTGCCAGCGCCTTGACAGGGGTGAACGAGTCGACCGTCTTCATCCACTTCGGCAACGTCACCTCCTCGTCGCCGCGCGGCCGGCCGCGCCACTCCTTCACCGCCACCCACAGCAGCAGCACGCCGAGCGCCAGGTCGAGCGCGCTGACCCAGTCGGCCGGCTGCCCCTGGTCGCTCGGGCCGGCGCCGCCGGAGACCAGCAGCACGATCGTGCCGACCAGGGCCAGGCCCAGGACCCAACCCAGAAGCAGCGCCGGTCCGTTGGAGCGCGCTCTGGGGGTGGCGAGCATCAGCACCACACCGATGATCGGGAACGCGCTCAGCGCCACGGCGACGCCGTAGGACAGAATCTGACCGATCGCCTCACCCACGGCCGTCTACCTCACGCCGGTTCGATCTCGCCCGGCCGCCAGCTCTGGTCGAACCAGCTGTCGAGCGGGCCGTAGAGCCGCAGCATCGCCCACCATCCCTTGCCGGGGACGGTCTGGACCCAGTTCGCGTCCTTGCCCTCCGGTGCGGTCGGGCCGAAGTGGATGACGGTGTCGCCGTTGCTCTCGGCCCGGACGTCTTCCGACAGGCTGTTGACGCTCGGGTAGGGGTGGTCCGTGCGCAGCAGCGACCGGGTCTGGGGGTCGTAGGCGGTGACGGCCCAGAAGTTCTTCACCGGGATGGCGCTCGGCAGGGTGAGCGTGTAACTCCTTGCGCCGTCGAGCCACTCGCCTGTGGAGTCCTCCGCCGTGTAGGCGTACTGCGACCCGATGCCGACGGCGGCCGCCACCATGGCGGGTGAGATGGTGGTCGCGAAGTAGTAGAACACCGCCCGGGAGTCCAGCAGCCGGGCGCCGCCCGGTGTCAGGAACTCGTGACTGCGCGTCGGGAACGGGGTCTTCCATGATCTGTCGGGGTAGTAGTAGAAGCCGGGGTCACGTGGCTTGAACGCCAGCGTCCGTACGATGCCGGAGGCGATCCTGGCGGCGTTGCCGAGGATCGAGCGCATACGGTCGTCCGGTTGGAAGGGCTCGCCGGGCACGATGCCGAGCGCGGCCAGCTGACCTGCTCGCTCGGGATCGAGCGAGCCGGGCGCCTCCGACTTGACGATGGTGGCGATCTCCTCGAAGAAGGAGAAGTCGTTCGCGTGGATCGTGTTGAAGTCGGATGCCGCCCAGTTGACGAAGCGCTGCTCGGGTGGGTCCGCCGCGGCCGAGAGCGGGTAGATCCGCGCCGTGAGCAGGCTCTCCGTACCGCCCAGCGCTCGAAGCAGCACCCAGGAGCCGTAAGTCGCCGGCCGCACGACGAAGTACCCGTCGGGAACGTCACCCTCGTAGCCCGGGGGCAGGAACAGGTACCTGCCTCCTTCTCCCTTGTCCGGCCCGGCGATGCCCATGTCGGTGACGTGGCGCTGCCACATGTCGTTGACGACGCACAGCGAGTTCCCCGGTGCCTCGACCACGATGGGCCCGTCCTCGTCGAGGGCCAGGAAGGCCATCCCGTAGGTGGTTTCCGTGTTGCCCGTGAGCAGAACGGGTGCCGAACTGCATCGCGGGGCCGTGTAGCCGATCGTGCGGGAGTCGACGCCGATGCTGCGCAGTCCGCGTCGCATCGCCACCATGGATGCGCCGGGTACGCAGTTGAGGAACGCCTCGATCCCGCGCAGCAGGTCCAGCGTGTCGTAGGCGCGGGTGACCGTGTCGGGCAGGGGCATGCCGTCGAAGAAGTCCATCGCGCCGAAGACCGTTTCCAGCCGGTCGGGGCTGCAGATCGACGCGAGGGTCTCGGCTGATGTGCCCGGGCTGGGCGCCTCGTTCACATGAGGCATGGCGTTCCTCCTAGTTCGGTCGTTTTTTGAGCACTGCGTTCCAGTCGTCCTTCACGCTGACCGTCGTCCAGCCGGACCGCTCGGCCGTCGCCCGGGCTCTCTGAGCGCCGTCGCTGTAGGCGTACTCCCGCTCGTCGTCGTCGTGCACGACGAGCAGCGCGAACCGCGCGGACTGAAGCAGTTCGACGTCCACGTCGTCGTTGCCGACGGCGAGGGCGGGCAGCCGGCCGGTGCGGGCGAGGACGTACTCCGGCTTTCCGGGCCCGAGCGCGACGGGGCCGTGCAGGACCGCCCGGCGGACCAGCGCACCGTCCCGGTAGGCGAACTCCGGTGCCGAGCCGATGACGTTCTCCCGCGGCAGGCCCCAGAGCTCCTCGGAGATCACCCGCATGAAGTCGCGTCCGCCACCCGAGCACACGAACAGCCGCCAGCCGTGCGCCCGGAGGTAGTCGAACAGCTCCAGCATGGGCTGGTAGACGAGAGCGGCGTACGGCAGGCCGAAGCGCTCGTGTCGCCAGGAGGCCAGGTACCGGGCGGCCTCGGCCTCGAACTCCCCGAAGGCGGTGCCTTCCCAGGCCGAGCCGATGGCCTCCACCATCGACCTCACGGCGTCGGGGTCCTGTACGTCCAGCGCGCGGAAGAACGACTCGTCGTTGTCGACGATCGCCCGGTACGGCTGCTGCCGGGCCAGCGACGGATCCTCCCGCACCTGCGCGGCCAGTTTCCCGAGGATGAACGCGGACTGCACCGGCGCGGGCTTCTCGACCCACAGGGTTCCGTCGTTGTCGAACACGGCGACCCGGTCCATCGGCGGGACGAAACCCGGCGAGTCCTCCGCCGCCGCGGACGTCACGAAGTCGACGATCGCCCGCCTCGCGGCACCGTCGTTCCAACTCTCCAGCGGGCTCGTGCCCATGGCCATCTCGCACTCCGACCCTCGCGCCCTCGGCTCACCGCGCCGCATGCCGCGGTCAGTCCACCGGCTCGATCTCGCCCGGTCGCCAGGTCTTGTCGAAGAACGGCTGCAGGGGGCTGTAGAAGCGCAGCACCGCGAACCATCCCCGCTCCGGTACGGTCTGGATCCAGTTGCCCTCCGGCACGCCGTCGGGCCGGTCGGGCCGGTCGGGCCCGAAGTGCACCGTGGTCGTGCCGTCGGGGCCGGGGACCGCTGCCGGGGTGGGGTACGCCTGACTGCCGGCCCGGGGGAAGCGCTGCGGGATGTCGATCATCGATCGTGTCTGGTTGTCGTAGACGGTGACCGACCAGAACCGGGCGGCGGGGATGTCCGGCGGGAGCACCAGGCGGTAGTGCCTGCCGCCGTCGAGGGGCCGGCCCTCCTGGTCCGCGAACGAGAACAGGTACTGCGAGCCGACACCGGCCAGCGGTGCCGTGAACGCCGGGCTGATGCCCACGCCCAGGTACCACCACCAGGACCGCAGGTTGAGTTTCCGGGCGCCGTCGTTCGGGCGGGGCTCGACGCCCTTGTCGGTGATGTCCGCGGGCGGGGCCAGGAACTCGTGGCCGGACGCAAGCAGGCCGTTGACCCACTGAGAGGACGCCCCGTAGAAGTGGGCACCCTCGGCCGGGTGCGGGCGGCAGGCGAGGGTGCGGGCCGTGGCGTTGCCGACCGCGGCCGCCTCGGTGAGGATCCCCCGCATCCGCGCGTCCGGCTCGAAGGGATGGCCCTTGACGATGCCGACCGCTGCCAGCGCACCGGCGATCTCGGGGTCGAGCGCTTCGGCCGGCTGGTCGTGCACGAGCTCGCTCGCGAAGTCGAAGTACGTCGCGTCGGCGGGCGGGATCGTGTTCACGGGCAGCCCGGTGCCCTCGACGAAGCGCGGCGGGTCGGGCCTGTGCAGCGCGGCGGTCCAGGTCTGAGCGGTCCACGGCAGCGGCGGGGCAGTGCCGCCGGTGACGATCTCCCCGATACTGGTCCCGTAGAAGCCGGGGACGTAGCGGTAGATGCGCAGGCCCTCCTTGATCCGCTCGACCGCCGGCTTCGGGTCATCACCCTCCAGAAAGGCCCGCCCGCCGAGGAGGAGCCGTGTGGTGCGGGTCCGGAGCGTGAAGAACCCTCCCTCGGGAAGGGGGCCCTCATGACCGGGTGGCACGAAGAGGTACCTGCCGCCCGCTCCGCGATCCGGACCGGCCATGCCGGGGTCCGTGACCCAGCGGAACCACATGTCATTGAGGAAACAGAGGGCGAGGGGCGGCACTTCCACCACCAGCGGGCCCTCGGTCAGGTCGAGGAAGGTCACGAAGTAGACGGTGTCCGCGTTTCCGGTCAGCACGAGCGTCTTGGAATCCATGAACTCCGAGAAGAGCAGGACGTCGTGGTCCTGGATTCCGGCCTCCAGGAACCCCCGGCGGGCCGCCCACACGCTGACGCCGGAATACGCGTCGAGGAACGCGCTGACCGCCCGCACGCGGTCCAGATGGTCGTAGACGCGGTTCGCGGTCTCCTCAGTGGGCACGCCCAGCGGGAATTCCAGCGTGCCCAGGTGCGTCTCGACCTGCTCGGGAGTCGAGATCGACTCCATGACCTGAGGCGAGATCCGCTCGGCTTGCTCCAAGGCATCGCTCCGTTCTCGGGGGAGGGTCTCCCCTCGACCATGAGCCGTACCGGCCGCGGACCACCACTGCGCCTAGGCCGTCGGAGAGCAGTTTCAATCGAGCGGTGTCGGTGCGGGGGTTCCGCCGGTGGTGGTGCGGGGGTTC
>NZ_WWIC01000001.1:0-52921 GCF_009872555.1 Streptomyces sp. SID5643 | reverse complement strand
GGCTCGGCTTCGGCCTTGGGCTCGGCTTCGGCCTTGGGCTCGGCCTCGGGCTTCGGCTTGGGCTCGGGCGTCGCCTCGGCTGCCGGCTTCGAGTCCGTCGCCGGCGCAGCCGCGGGGGCCTCTGCCGCTGCCGGTTCCTCTGCCTTCGGCTCGGGCTTCGCTTCCGGCTTCGCTTCCGCTTCCGCCGGTGCGCCGGCCTTGGCCGCAGCGTTCGCGTCCGCTTCCGCCTCGTCCGCCTCAGGCTGCGCGTCAGCCTCGGCTGCTGCCTTCGTGTCCTTCGCCGTCGCCGTCGCCGTCGCGGGCGCGGGCTCGGACTGAGCCTCGTCGTCCGCCGCCGGGTCGTCCTCAGGCTTCTCCGAGGACATCGACTCCGGCTCCTCCGTCGAAGTCACCTCGGCCCGGGCCTGAGACGCCGTCTCGGCTTCGGGCTCGGCCTCCGCCTTCCCCGCCGTCGCCTCCTCCGTGACAGCCGGCCCCGCAGCCGCAGCCGGCTCCTCCGCACCCCCCTTCCCCTCACCGCTCGCCCGTTCCCCCTCCGCCGAGCGCGTCGGCCTCGGGACGGTCACGTTGTCGAAGGCCGCCGACACCAGATCGTGTTCGTCGGAGTCGGATGACGACGTGCGGGGCTCGGGGACGCCGGCCTTGGGCGTGGGGTTCGGTTCCGGGGAGGGGGACGGGACCTTCGGGTCCGTGGCGGGGGTCGCTGCCGGGGTCCGGTCGGCAGGTGCGGGCGTTTCGCCGCCGGCCCGGTCCTCGGAACCGCCGGTCTCAACGGCGGTCGTCGTCCGCGCCGCACCCTCCGCCTCGGCGGTCCGTGACTTGCGGGACCGACCGAACGCGTTCCGCAACCGAGTGAGAATGCCCATGTGCGCGCAACCCTTCGCGTGAGTTGAAGCCGTCAATCCCTGGCCAGGACGGACACGTAAGGTTAGCGGCCCTCCTGTGTGATCTTGGGCAGGGTCTGTTGTGCCGGGTTCACCCTGTCAAGGAGACATCCGGCCGGTGCAGGTGTCGCCGGGCTTGATCGTCGCAACCCCCGTACGGCGGCCGGGGGTTCATCCGTTGTTCACCAGGGCGCCCGGCTCTCGCGCATATGTGCCCCTACGGTCACGCTGACACCAAGGGCATCCAAGGAGAGAGCAAAGTGCGCAAGCTGCTGCCGTTGATCGGAACGCTGTCCGGTTCACACCCCGGCGGCCGGTCCGCCATGACCTGCCGTTTCCGGTGTGGTGACGCCTGCTTCCACGAGGTGCCCAACACCAGCTCCAACGAGTACGTCGGTGACGTGATCGCCGGTGCGATCGGCCGCCGGTCGATGATGCGGGCCGCGGCCGTGGTGACCGTGGCCGCCGCGGGAGCGGGTGCCGCCGGTGTCGCGCAGGCTCCACGGGCCGCCGCCGCCCCGGCGACCGGCGCCCCGTCCGCCGCTGCCGCCTCCGAGGCCGCCCGGCGCAAGCACAAGGGCGCGCGCGGGCTGCGCTTCGCGCCCGTCGAGCCGAACACCGCCGACGCGGTGACCGTGCCGGACGGCTACCGGCAGAACGTCGTGATCCGCTGGGGCGAGCCCATCCTGCGCGGTGCGCCCGCCTTCGACCCGGAGAAGCAGACCGCGAAGGCGCAGGCCGGGCAGTTCGGGTACAACTGCGACTTCCTCGCCCTGCTCCCGCTGCCCGGGGAGCGCAACCGGCAGCTGCTCGTCGCCAACCACGAGTACACCGACGAGATCCTGATGTTCCGCGGCTACGACGCCGCGAACCCGACCCGCGAGCAGGCCGAGATCGCCTGGGCGGCGCACGGGCTGTCCGCCGTCGTGGTGGAGGGCGACCGCAAGAGCGGCAAGCTCACCGCCGTCCGCCGGCACGAGCTGAACCGGCGCGTCACCGCCACCACCGAGTTCCGCCTGACCGGCCCCGTCGCCGGGTCCGAGCTCGTGAAGACCTCCGCCGACCCGACCGGCACCAAGGTGCTCGGCACCCTCAACAACTGCTCCGGCGGTGTCACCCCGTGGGGCACGACCCTGCACGGCGAGGAGAACTTCAACCAGTACTTCGCCAACAGCAGCCGGGCGACCGACAAGCGGTACGGGATCGGGACCGGGGCCAGCGAGCGGAAGTGGGAGCGGTTCGACCAGCGGTTCGACGTCGCCCGGGAGCCCAACGAGGTGCACCGGTTCGGCTACGTCGTGGAGTTCGACCCGTACGACCCCACCTCCACGCCCCGCAAGCACACCGCTCTCGGACGGTTCAAGCACGAGGCCGCGACCGTGCGGCTCACCCGCGACGGCCGTCCGGTCGTGTACTCCGGTGACGACGAGCGCTTCGACTACTTCTACAAGTTCGTCGGCAGCAAGCGGATGCGGCACGGTTCGTCGCGGTCCGTGCGCGAGCACAACCTCTCCCTCCTCGACGAGGGCACGCTGTACGTCGCCAAGCTCACCGGTGACTCCCCCGCCATCGAGATCGACGGCACGGGCAAGCTGCCGAACGACGGCGAGTTCGACGGGAGCGGCGAGTGGATTCCGCTGGCCACCGCCACCGCGAAGGGCGCCGTCTCGCACGTGGACGGGATGAGCGCCGAGGAGGTGTTCGTCTTCACGCGGCTCGCCGGTGACAAGGTGGGCGCCACCAAGATGGACCGGCCCGAGGACATCGAGCCGAACCCGGTGACCGGCAAGGTGTACGTCGCCCTCACCAACAACAGCAACCGGGGCGTCGGCTCCAACGCCAAGGCGGACGAGGCCAACCCGCGCAACGCCAACAAGCACGGGCACGTGCTGGAGCTCACCGAGCGCTGGAACCGGCCCGAGAGCACCCGTTTCGCCTGGTCGCTGTTCCTGGTCGCCGGTGACCCGGACGACCCGGCGACCTACTTCGCCGGGTTCCCGAAGGACGCCGTCAGCCAGATCTCCTGCCCGGACAACGTGGCCTTCGACCCCTACGGCAACCTGTGGATCTCCACCGACGGCGCCCAGCTCGGCTCGCACGACGGCCTGTTCGGTGTGGCGACCCGGGGTGAGCGGCGCGGCGAGCTCAAGCAGTTCCTGACCGTGCCGAAGGGCGCCGAGACCTGTGGCCCGATCATCCAGGACCGGCGGGTCCTGGTCGCCGTGCAGCACCCGGGCGAGATCGACGGCGCGTCGGTGGAGAAGCCCGCCAGCACCTGGCCCGACGGGCCCGGGACCTACGTCCGTCCGGCCGTCGTGGCCGTGTGGCGTGCCGACGGGTGCGACATCGGCGTCTGAGACGTCCGGCGGCGAGCGGTTCACGCCGGCGGCCGGCGGTTCAGGGGAGGGCCGGACTCGGGGGTCCGAGAGGGCCGCCGGGCGCCGGCCGTTCCCGCTCCTGCCACTCCCGGTACGCCGGTGCCTGCCGCGCGACCTCCCCGTACGCCTCCTCCAGCGCGGGGTAGACGCCGTCCAGGTCGGTCTCCGTGCGGGCCGCGGCGAGCAGCCGTACGCCGAGCGGGTCGCCCTTGATGCGGCGTACCGCCATGTCGGGGCGGGGGGCGCGGGTCGGCTGGCAGACGGTGACGACCTCTCCGGTCGCGACCAGGGCGTCGGCCGTGTGGTAGTCGCCGTGCAGGACGTGCGGTCTGACGCGGGCGGCGCGGAACATCCGCTGGACGGCGTCCCATTCGCCGTCGACCGTGGGATCGATCATCCAGCGGTCACCGGCCAGGTCGGCCAGTTCCACCTCCTGCTTCACGGCCGCCGGGTGGTCGACGGGCAGCGACACGCACTGCGGTTCGCGCTCGACCAGGACGCGCAGCCGGAGCTCCGCCGGGATGCGCAGCGGGCAGCCCTCCACCTCGTGCACGAAGGCGACGTCGAGCTGACCGTCGGCGACCATGCGGAGCAGGGCGTTGGGAGAGACGTTCATATGGAGGCTGGGGTTCCGGCCGTGGGCGCGCAGCCGGCGCAGCCAGCCCGCGAGGGCCTTGCTCGCCGTCGAGCCGATGCGCAGCTCGGCGCCGCCGGACGCCGCCGCTCTCGCCTCGGTGACCAGCAGGTGCAGTTCGGCCATCAGCGGGCGGGCGCGGCTCAGCACGAGGCGGCCCAGCGGTGTGGGGCGGCAGCCGGTGTGGGAGCGCAGGAAGAGCACGCCGCCCAGCTCCTGCTCGATGCGGCGCAGTTGTGTGCTCAACGACGGCTGGGCCACGCCCAGTTGCCGGGCGGCGCGGTGCAGACTGCCGGTGTCGGCGATGGCGCACAGCGCGCGGAGGTGCCTCACCTCGAGCTCCATGCCCTGTGAGGCTAAGGCGGAATCGCGGCGTTAACCAGCCACATAATTCATCGCTGAACCAGGTGAATTGGGCAGCCGATAGCGTCGTCCTATCCCTGGTTGCCATCATCACAGGCGCCGCACAGGCATCGAAACTCACCGGTGAGACTCAACCCCCACCCAAGGAGTTCTCGATGCGAAAGACCACGTCCGCCCTGGCGGTTCTCGGCCTCGGCCTCGTGACGGCCGGTCTCGGCACGGCGGTTCCCGCCGCGGCGGCCCCGGTCACCGAGCCGCACGCCGGGTTCGTCGCCCCGTCGGCCGCCTCCTCCCGATCCGCCGACTCCGACGCGAGAGCCTTCTTCCAGGCCGTCCTCGCGTCCGTAGCCGAGAAGCGTGCCGAGAACCCGAGCGCCGCCGCGGCCGTCACCGTCGTCTACGACGCCTCCCGCGCGCCCACGTTCCGGACGCAGATAGCGCGCAGCACCCAGATATGGAACAGCTCGGTGTCGAACGTGAAGCTCCAGTCGGGCTCCGCGTCGGCGGCCGACTTCAGCTACCGGGAGGGCAACGACTCCCGAGGCTCGTACGCCTCCACCGACGGCCGGGGCAACGGCTACATCTTCCTGGACTACCGGCAGAACCAGCAGTACGACTCCACGCGGGTCACCGCCCACGAGACGGGTCACGTCCTCGGTCTTCCCGACCACTACCAGGGCCCGTGCAGTGAGCTGATGTCCGGTGGCGGCCCCGGCCCGTCCTGCACCAACGCCAACCCGAACGCGGCCGAGCGGGCCCGTGTCGACCGGCTGTGGGCCAGTGGCCTGGCGGCGGCGATGGACAAGGCCCTGGAGAAGTCGGCCCGTTGATACCCCATGCGGATACGGCCGTCCTGCTGGTGCGGGGCGGCCGTATCCGTGTCCGCGGAACGTGCCGACCGGGCCCGGTCAGCGGCCCTCGTGGAGCGTGAGGTCCGTGATGACCGCACGGTGGTCGGTGTCGGCCAGGTCCAGGATGCGCGTGCGGCTCGCGCCGAAGTCCTCCGAGACCAGGACGTGGTCGATCTGCACGCCGAGCGTGGGTGCCGTCCGGGCCGGCCAGGTGGCCGTACGGTCGGCGCCGTCCAGCCGGGAGGCGTCGCGCAGGCCCGTGTCGAGGATGCGGCGGAAGGCCGCGTGGTCCTGGGAGGCGTTGAAGTCCCCGGCCAGGACGAGGGGGGTGCCCGGGTCGGCGGTGGCCGCCTCGCGCAGGGCGGCGAGCTCCCGGTGCCAGAGGTCCACCTGCCCGGGCAGCGGGGGCATCGGGTGGGCGAGCTGGAGCCGTACGGCGTGCCCGTCGACGTCGGCGACCGCCCCGGGCATGCCCATCGTGCCGGGTACGCCCCCGGTGGGCCGGAGCGGGAAGCGGCTGAGGATGACGGAGCCCTCGGAGCCTCCGCCCTCCACGGCCCGGCGGTGCGGGTAGTCCGCCGAGAGGTCCCGCTTCAGCAGCGCGTCGCACGCGTAGTCGCACTCCTCCACGAAGACCACGTCCGGTTTCTCGCGGCGGACGGCGGTGACGAGGGAGGCCGTGCCCTGACCGAACTCGACGTTGGAGGTCAGCACGCGCAGATCGGCGACCGGGCGGCCCACGGGGTCGCCGGCCTTGCCGTACGGCTCGATGAACCAGGCCAGCAGGCCGAGCAGGACGACGCCCCAGACCGTGCCGGGCCACCAGCGGGACAGCAGCGTGAGCAGCAGCGCCACGGCGGTGGGGACGAGCAGCCAGGGGAGGAACGCGAGGAGCTGCGGGACGGGGGTGATGCCGTCGCTGTCGGCGGCCCGGAAGCCGACGACCACGCTCACTCCGGCGCACAGCAGGGCGGCACACCAGGCGCCGAGCCGCCGTCCGGGCGGGCGGTGCTCCCGCCCGTCGTCCCTGGCGGTCCACTCGGCAGCGGCGGTGTCCAAGGCCCGGCCTTCCGTTCGCGGTGAGGTATGCCCGAATCCTCCCTCACAGGCGAATCCTCCCTCAAAGACGGGGTGGGGCGGGGGAAGGTTGCCGGGCGTCGACCCGGGCCAGGAACTCCTCCAGTGCGGCGTCGAACACCTCCGGGCGTTCCAGGTTGGGCATGTGGGCCGCGCCCTCGACGATGTGCAGCTCCGCGTCCGGGAGGGCCGCGTGCAGGGCCAGGGCGTCGGAGACGGGTGTGAAGGTGTCGTCGGCTCCCACGACGACCAGGGCCGGGACGCGGACGCGCGGCAGCAGCGGGCCGTAGTCGGGGCGCCGGGCGCGGGCGCGCAGGGCCGCGGCGGCGCCCTCGGGGGCGGTGGCGGTCATCATGCCGTGGACGTGCGCCTTGACCTCGGCGGACGCGTAGGGGGCGACCATGCGCCCCAGGACCTCGTCGGCGTAGCCGCGCATGCCCTCGGCGAGGAGCCGGTCCGCCATGGCGTCGCGGGTGCGCACGCCCTCGGGGGTCTCCGCGGACGGGAAGGTGTCCGCGAGGACCAGGCCGCGGACCCGCTCGGGGAACAGCCGGTAGCAGTCCATGACGATCTGCCCGCCCATCGACAGGCCCGCGAGGACGAACGACTCCACGCCCAGCTCGTCCAGCAGGGCCTCGACGTCCCGGGCGAAGTCCGAGAAGTCCGTGACGGCCGGGGTCGTGGGGGAGGCGCCGTAGCCGCGCAGGTCGGGGGCGACGACGCGGCGGGTACCCGGGAAGTTCGCGAGCTGCGGGGCCCACATCGTGCGGTCGAAGGGATGGCCGTGGACGAGGACCAGGGGGACCCGATGCGTGTCGGGGCCTTTGTCCTCGTATGCGAGGAAGGGTGCCATGACGTCGACCCTAGGCCGCCCAACTACTCGGTGCAATAAGATCTTTGCTCTCGGTGCAATCCAAGGGGGAGACCGGCTGATGAGTGACTACCGGCGTATCGCCGACCGCATCGCCGACGACATCGCCACCGGCCGGCTGCGGCCCGGCCAACGGCTGCCGCCGCAGCGGGCGTTCGCACGCCGGCGGGGTATCGCCCCGTCCACGGCCGGACGGGTCTACGGCGAACTCGTGCGGCGCGGGCTGGTCGTCGGGGAGGTCGGGCGCGGCACCTTCGTGCGGGCCGCTCCGGACGGCCCGGCGGGGCAGGCGCTCACCGAGCCCGGTCCGGCCGCCGCGCCCGTGAACCTGGAGCTCAACTACCCCGTCGCGCCCGGCCAGCCGGAGCTGCTCGCCCCGGTCCTCGCGCCGCTGCTGCGCCCCGACGTGCTGGCCGAGGCGCTGTTACCGGCCGCCGCCACCGGCACCGGGGCCGCCCGGGAGGCCGCGGCCACGCTGCTCACCACCCCCGGCTGGCGCCCCGCCCCGGAGCGGCTGCTGTTCACCGGCAACGCCCGGCAGGCCATCGCCGCGGTGCTGGCCTCGCTGGTCCGGCCGGGCGGCCGGGTCGGGGTGGAGCAGCTGACGTATCCGCTGGTCAAGGAGATCGCGGTGCGGCTCGGCATCACCCTGGTGCCGCTGGCCGGGGACGCGGCCGGGCTGCTCCCTGAGGCCGTCGCGGCCGCGCACCGCTCGGCGCCGCTGTCCGCCCTCTACGTGCAGCCGACCCTGCACAACCCCACGTCCCTGACGACGACCCGGCCGCGGCTGCTCCAACTCGCCCAGCTGGTCCACGATCTGAACCTGCCGGTGGTGGAGGACCGCATCTGGTCCTTCCTCCGGGAGCCAGGTGATCCGCTCGCTGTGCACGCCCCGGCCCTCACCCACGTCGTCGACGGGCTCTCCAAGCGGGTCGCCCCGGGGCTCACCGCCGGGTTCCTCGTCGTGCCGCCGCAGCGGGTCGCCGCGGTGGGCGACGCCGTGCGGTCGGGCGGGTGGAGCGCGGGGCGGTTCGCGCTGGAGGCGGCCGTGCGGTGGACCGGGGAGGGGACGGTGGCGCGGCTGGTGGAGGTCAAGCGGGCGGACGCGGTACGGCGGCAGCGGATCCTCGCCGAGGAACTGGCGGGCTTCACCGTGCGGTCCGACCCGGGGTCCTACTTCGCCTGGTGGGAGCTGCCCGCCCCGTGGCGCGCGGACACCTTCACGGCCGCCGCCGCCGCGCACGGCATCGCCGTCACGCCCGGCCCCGCGTTCGCCGTGGCCCCGGGGCACACGCCCGACGCCGTCAGGCTCGGGCTCGCGTCGGCGCCGGAACCGGATCTGCGACGGGCGCTGCGGACCCTCGCGCACGTCGCCGCGCGGCGAGCCGGGGACCGTACCGGCCCGTGATCCAGGCACCGGCCGCCACCGCAAGGCCCACCGCGCACAGCAGCCAGGACACCGTGCGCAGGGTGGCCGTCAGCGCGTCGTAGACCGCGCCCGCGGCCGGGCGGTGGAGGGCGTCGGGCAGGTCGGCGAGGGTGAGGCGGCGGCCGATCGCGACGGCGAGGACCAGCAGCGCGCCTCCCAGGGCCGTGCCCAGGGCGAGGGCGGTGACCGCGCGGCGGCGGCACGCGGCGACGGCGATCCCGGCGACCGCGAGGACGGCGGCGGCCGACGGCAGCCAGAAGGCGGCGGTGTCCAGCACGTGGTACCCCTTGCGCAGTCGGTCCACGTCCTCGGCCGGCAGCACCGGGACCCGCGCATGCGTGACCGGGATGCGGTGGGCGAAGGGCACGTGGTCGTCGGAGAGTTGCTGTTTGACGCGGGCGATGACGGGTGCGGCGTCGACGGTGACGGGGGTTCCGCGGGAGCCGTCGTCGCGCAGGGCGCGCAGCACCGCGTCGTGCACGGTCTCGTTCGCCGCGTCCCAGGCCGTGCGATACGCCTCGGTGCGGGTGAAGGAGCGCGCCGCTTCGTGCACGAACGGGCCGATCTCCCCACGCGGCGCAGCGGAGCCGGCCGCGGGCGCGGCCTCCCGCAGGACGCCGTCCGCGACGGCCCGGGCGACCGCGCCCCGCACATCCGGGTCGGCGGCGAGCGGTGCCATCGTCCGGACCCAGCGGCCGGTGTCGGTGAGCCCGTGGGCCGCCCAGGACGCCAGTGCCCCGAACGGCACCAGCAGGCACGCCAGGGTGAGCAGAACGGCCGACAGGACGTTCCGCGATCGTGGGGGCGCCTTCTCGGCTACGGGCGCCCGGTCTCGCTCGGACACCCCTCCAGGCAAGACGCCCCGGGCCCGGCCCGCGAGCGCTGCGACGGCGTCCGGTCGCGCCGCAGCACACTCCACCTGCGGGAAGCGGCCGTCACGGGCCCTCCGGCGGACTCACCCGAACGGGTGTCCCGGTCCCCGTCAGCCGATCCGCCGGCCCTCGGCGTCCTCGTGTGTGTAGTAGCGGTAGAACACCATCGCGAGGACGGCCGCCCCCACCAGCAGCCCGAGGCCGCTGGAGCTGAACGCGGAGGCGCCGGTCTGGCTGTAGAGGAAGCCGACCGCGCAGCCCGAAAAGACGAACCAGCACAACGCGTGCAGCTCGCGCGGCAGCCGCGGGGCCAGCGCGCACACGGCGGCGAACAGCACGGCGAACACGAGCGCCGTGACGAAGCCGAACAGCAGGTTCCAGCCGGTGATGGGTCCGCCGTGACGCTGGTTGGCCGCGGCCCAGAAGCCGTAGACCAGTCCGAGCACCACGGGCAGGCCGACCTTCACGGCGGCGTGGACCCGCGGGCCGAACACGTCGGGCCTGCGACGCTTGGTGATCATCCTGCGTGAGGCGGGTGCCGCATGAGCCATGACAGCTCTCCTCTCTGTCCCTGCCCCTGGAACCAGGGCACACCGGCGGGCAGCCGGTGGCAAGTCGGCGGAGCGGCCCGAACGGGATGCGGCCGCTGCGGCCCCGTGCTTCGCTGGGGCCGTGAGCCGCCACGGCAGGGGGCAGCGCCCGCTCGTCCGGCACGCCCGGGCCGGGGGCCGGGACGTCGTGCGGCGGCAGGAGCTGCTGCGGGTGCGGGGCCGCAGCGTGGCCTGGGTGCCGCCGCTGCTGCTGCTCGTCGCCATCGCGGTGGCCGACTACCACACCATCGGCGAGTTCCGCATGATCTCCTGGATCGTGCTGGTGCCGGGGATCGCGGCAGCGCTCTGCGGGGTGTGGGGCACGGCCCTGTTCGCGGTCGTCTCGCTGGTGACGTACGTCGTCGCCGACAGCGCCTGGCCGCACGAGTACCGGGCCGGCCGCGGCGACTTCGTCCTGGTCGCCCTGGGCGGCATCCTCGCCGTCCTGGCCTGCGCGATCCGGGTGCGCGACGAGCACCGCGCGCTGCACATGGGGGACGTCACCGACACCATCCGCCGTACCGTGCTGCGCCCGCTGCCGCCGGGCTGGGGCGGCCTCGACCATGCCGGTGTCTACCTCACCGCCGACGCCCACGCCCGCGTCGGCGGCGACTTCTACGACATCCAGCCCGGCCCGCACGGCACCCGCGTCCTCGTCGGCGACGTGCAGGGCAAGGGCCTGGGCGCGGTGGAGGCGGCGGCCGCGCTGCTCGGCACGTTCCGCGAGGCCGCGTACCACGAGGCGGACCTGGCGACCGTCGCCGAGCGGCTGGAGACGCGGATGATCCGGCACCGCGGGCACACCGTCGCCCTGGGCCGCTCGGACGGCGACAGGTTCGCCACGGCCGTCCTGCTCGCCTTCCCCGACGACGAGCAGCAGGCGGTGGACGTCCTGCTGTTCGGGCACGATCCGCCGCTCGCCGTCGGGCCGGGCGGGGTGCGCACGCTGTCGGCCGGGGCCGGACTGCCGCTCGGCTGCCGGGAGCTGGCGCCCGGGCCGCCCGGGACCCGGCGGTGGCGGGTCGCCGGCGACGAGACGGTGCTGCTGGTGACGGACGGCGTGACGGAGACCCGGGACGGCGCCGGGTCCTTCTATCCGCTCGCCGACGAGGTGTCCCGGGCCGTCGCCGAGGACCCGGGCGTGGCCGAACCCGCCCGCCTGGCCGCCTTCGTACGGGACGGCACACTGCGGCACGGCGGCGGGCACCTCGCCGACGACACGACCGTGTTCGCCGTGCGCAGGGCTCCGGCCCACCGGAGACCGGGGAGCGAAGCCCCCGAAGGCGGACGTTTGCGGTCCTGAGACCCTCCTTCGCAGCCGCAGCGGTTACGGTGCTGGCGTACGTGATCGACACAGGGGGTGGGGCGATGCCCGGAACCGTGCTGCTGCTGGCGGCCTCGCCGGTGGGCAAGGGGCGCCTCGTGGACGCCGCCTCCGTGCTCCCCGTCCTCGCCGCCGTGGCACCCGCGGTGCTGTCCGGCACCGACACCGCGAACGTCGTCGAACTCGCCGACCCGCTGGAGCCGCAGGCCGTCCTCACCCGGCTGCGCGCCGCCGCCGCGGCACCCGGCCCCCTCACCGTGTACGTCACCGGCCAGCTCCAGCTGGACCGCCGGCAGCGCCTGCCCCACCTCGCGCTGGCCCGCACCACCGCCTCCACCGCCCGCTACACCGCCTTCCCCTGGCACTGGTTCCGGGAGGAGCTGCGGCTGAGGCCCGCCGGCGCCACGACCCTCCTGCTCGACCTGCACGCCGACGCCGAGACCTGGGAGCTGCTGCGGAGCACCCCGCTGGACTCGGGCCGCGGCAACGCCGTGCACGGCCGTATCGCGCCACCGCCGTCCAGACGCAGGGTCGCGCAGCCGGCGTACATGAAGGCCGTCGCGACGATCCTGCGCAGCGGGTTCCGGCCGCCGGCCGAGCAGTTGCACCAGCAGGCGCTGACCCGGATCGCGCCGGAGAGCGCGGGCACGGACCTGGTGCTGAGCACCCCGGGCCCGGCGGGCGGGGATCCGCACGCCGCCATCACCGCAGCCGTCCAGTCAGGCCGGCACACGGAGGCCGACGCGCTCGCCGCCCGGCACGAGCAGCTCGCCGTCGCCGCGCACGGGCCCGCGTCCGAAGAGGCCCTGCACTGGGCCGAGGTGCGGGCCGACCTGGCGATGTTCGCCGGGGACGCCGCCCGCAGCTGCCGCACCTGGCTGATGATCGCCACCGCCCGCCTGAACGCCGGGCAGGCCCCGGACGCCCCCGCCGTCGAGGCCGCCGTGGACCGGGCGCACCACCAGTGGGGCCAGGTCCACGACACCGCACCCGCCCGCGAACTGGGCGCAGCGCTCGCCGCGTTGCGCGGACGGGTGCCCGGGCGACGGGAAGGCGCGCTGGACCATGTGCAGCGCCAGCTGCGGCAGTTGCAGACGCCCGCCGGAACCGGGACACGCATCGCGGACGGGGCGGCGTTCACCCGGCCTCCGTGAACCGAGCTGCCCGGCGACGCCTCGCCGGCGCGAAGGAAGGGTCAGTCGCAGGGAGCTACGAACCTGGCCCGGTCGATGATCGCGACACCGCTCGACCACATGATCGCGGTCACCCGGGAGCAGTTGTTCCAGCCGGCGTCGTGGTTGCCCTCGCCTTTGACCGGGCCCGCGTACTGCGAGTAGGTTCCCTCGTCCACCTTGCAGGCGACGCCGGTCTTGTTCGGGCACAGCTTCAGCTTCATGCGCTTCGCCGTGCCGAGGTTGTTGTCGAACACCGCGCAGGCCCCCGACATGCTGGTCGTGGATTTCGTGTAGGTGAACAGGGTGCCGAACCGGCGGGCGTCCGGGAGCTGCTCGGCGGCCTCGAGTTCATATCCGGATCCGCACAGGGTCGCGGTGGCGCTGACGGCGGCAGGGTTCTCCGCCGCGATCGCACGCGTCCGGGCGTCACGGGCTCCGTTCTCGGAGAACGCGACACCGGTCCCGGGGACGCGCATGCTGCTGCCCGAGGGGGCGTGGCCGGCGGCACTGGCCTGCGGGGTGACGGCGAGAACGGAGACGAGGGCTGCCGCCGGGGCGATGAAACGTATCAATGTGCGCATGAAGTCAGGTACTCCTGTTCGAGGAAGAGCTGGCTCAGGACCGCACGCGTCATCTTCAGGCGCTCCGCCGGGAATGGGCATGCGTGCACCGGCGAGGGACCACCACAGGTCACATCGGTGTGCATGAAAGGCAGCGACAAGGCATGAGCGATGTTTCCCCCTGGTGAGGCTCCCGGCTGTCGGCGGGCGCCTGATGGGGCAGATTGGTCGTTCTGCCCCGTGTGCGTATGGCAATAGGCGTAGAACATAGTCGAACAGCCGACATACGGGTCGGTCGGCTGAAGGAATGGCCTGAACGCTTCATGAGGGCAGAAGGCCGCTGAAATGACGTCCCCCCGGTGCGGCCCCGCAGCTGAACAGTGCGCCTCATGTGAAGCACGGGTGAAGAGTCAGGGAGTGTGTGATCACTCCGTTGGCTGATTCCCGCCCCTGCGCGGCGGGCATCCAGCCGCGGGTACGCCCTGTCCGTCCGGCACGTGCTGTGCGGCGGCAGTGCTGACCGAGTTCGACACTTCTGGCCTGAGCCGCGTGCGCCGTGTGCGCGTGGCGCGAAAGGGGGCGTGCAACCGCTTTCGCAGGTCACGTCACAGGTCTGCCGCCGAGCCTGACCCGGTGTCATGATGTCGGGTATGACAGAGGGGGACCGAGTGGCTGTCTTAGGCGTGCGCGTCCGGCTGGGCGGCAACGCGACCGCGGACGACGTCAGAGCTCTGAAGACGTGGCTGGAGCGCGAAGAGCCGCTGGAGGCGTTGCTCTCCGGGCGGCACCTGCGCATCGACGAACAGTCCGGCACGGACGGGACCCCGGGGCGGCTCGGGCCCGACCTGCAACTCGTGCTGACGATCCTCGGTGATGTCGTCACGGTCGCGGCCCTGACCGAGTACACCGCCCGCGCGGTGAAGACCTGGACGAACAACCGGAGCAGGCTGCAGGGCGGCGATCCCGAGCCGCAGATCCGCCCACTGGACCCCGACGGGGAGTAGGCCGGTGAGCCGCTTCGACCCGCGCGGCAGGGTGAACCGGGCGCTGCTGGCGGGTGTCTCCGAGTACGACCACACGGCAGCGGACCACCCCCAGGGCGTGAGCGGTCAGCTCCCGGCCGTGCGGCACAACCGGACGAGACTGGAGGACGCGCTGCGCCGCGGCGGGGCGTTCGGCGCGGGCGAGGTGCGGGCCCTGGCCTCACCGGCCCCGGACGACTTCACGCGTGAGCTGCGCCGCGTCTGCCACGAGGCCAGAGGGCTGCTGCTGTTCTACTTCGCCGGGCACGCCGTCACCTCCACCTCCGGCAGCGAACTGCACTTGCAGATGCGCACCGCGCGGGTGCTCACGGGCAACGGGCTGCCCGGCTCGGTGGCCTTCAGCGAGGTGCTCGGCGAGCTCGCCGAGAGCAACGCCGAGCAGGTGGTGGTGATCCTCGACTGCTGCTACGCCGGCAACGCGGCGGGGATCTGGCACCGCTTCGACGACCCCAAGCGCAAGAAGCACAAGATCCTGCTGCTGATGAGCGTGCAGCCCAACCGCTGCATATTGGGCGGGGACGCCGACGCGGCGACACCGTTCACCCGCGAGGTGGCGCACGTCCTCGACGAGGGCGGCGAGGTGTGGCTCTCCGAGCTGTACACCAGGGTGAAGGAGCGGATGGCGGCGGCGAACTACCGGGCCGAGGACGACGACCCGCAGCGGCCGCAGGCGCTCGCTCCCCCCTGGAAGCAGGAGGCGGACGTACTGCTCGCGGCGGGGCCGGAGATCGTGGTGGACCGGCCCGAGCCCGCGCCCGGCGGCTGGTTCCCGTGGCTTCGGCCCCTGCTCGCCCGGGCCCGGGAGACCGTCGCCCGCTCCGGCCGTACCGCGCTGGCGGCTCTGCTCGCCGTACTCGCCACCGGCGCCGGCGGTTACGGCATCCTGGCCCTGATCGGCGACTCCGGGCCCTGCGCACCGGCCCTGGAACTGCGCGTCCTCGCCGACCCCGACCTGGAGCCGGCGGTGCGGGCGGTCGCCGACGACTACGTCACCTCGGACGCCAACACCACCGGCGAGGGCTGCCGGCGCAGCGGCGTCACCGTCAACAGCGCGGGCTCCGCAGCCGTGGTGAACGCCCTGGGCGAGCGCACCGACGCCTGGCAGCAGCCCCGGGACGACGACAACCCGCAGCGGGACATCGGCCCGCAGCCGGACGTGTGGATCCCCGCCACCGGCGCCGACGTCGACCGGGTCACCAAGGCCGCGGCCGAGCAGGACCGGATCTTCGCCCGGCTGGAACCGGAGGCCGAGCCGATCGCCTACTCGCCGGTCGTGCTGGCCGTACCAGAGGCACTGGACGCCGGCCTCGAACTCACCGGGCAGTCGCTGGACCAGCTGCTCGACTCCCTCGAACGGGTCGACGGCAAGGCCGAAGTGCACCGCCCCGACCCGGAGTTCACCGACGCGGCGCTGCTGGCCACGGCGGGCCTGTACGGCGACGCGGCCGACCCGCGCCGTGCCGAGCAGCGCTTCGCCCGGACCGAGCGGCCCGAGCCCTCGGCCGTGCGGCTGCTGTGCGCGCTGCCGGGCCGCGGCGACGCCGTGGACGACCGCGGAGCGGCGCTGGTCCCCGAGTTCCTGCTGAAGAGCGGCACCGGCTGCCACCCGGTCACCCGCGCCCGGCGCGTCGCCGCCTACCCCGACGACGTGCCCGGTCTGGAACCGGCGTTCGTGCGGGTGCGCTGGGAGGACGGCGACCGGGACGCCGCCGCGCGGGACGACGCGGTGGACCGTTTCCACAGCTGGCTGACCGGAAAGGGCGGCCGTACGGTGCTCGGCGAGCACGGCTTCAGGTCGCCGACCGGTGAGCGCGGCCTGCTCGACGCGGCACCGGTGCCCGCCGGCCTCACCGAGTCCGTCCGCCCGGCCAGGACCGCCGACCCCACGACGATGGACCAGACCCTGACGGACTACGGCGACGCGCACGGACCCGGCCGGGTGCTGTACCTCCTGGACAGCTCCGGCTCCATGGCCGGCCGGTGGGACGGCCCCAGCGGCGGCCCGGGCATCCTCAAGCAGACCCTGCCCGGGCTCGGCGGGGAGGACGAGTACGGGGTGTGGGCGGTGCACGGCACCGGCAACCGTACGCACACCGGACTGCTGCCCTTCGGCACGCACGGGCGCCGCGAGGCCGAGGCCGCCCTGGACGGCGCCGACGTACGGGACGCGGAGGCCGATCCGCCCGGCGCCCTGCTGGACGCCCTGGCGTTCATGCGGGAGCGCGGCAGCGGTGACGACCGGCCGCAGCTGATCGTGTACCTCACCGACGGCGAGGACGACGGCCGCCTGACCCGCAAGGCCCTCGACGAGGTCCTCGACCGGGCCGGCGGGGCGGGCGTCCCGGTGACCATGGTGTCCCTCAGCAGCTCGGGCTGCGACCAGGGCCGCCCCGCGACGCGCATCGCCGAGGCGAGCCGGGGCCGCTGTCTCGACGCGGGCGACGACCTCGTGCCCGCCCTGCACGACGAGGTATCCCGCATCGGATCGGGGGAGGAATGATGGCCCGCCGCCTGACGGCCGCCGCACTGTCGCTGCTGTCCCTCCTCGCGCTCGCCTCCTGCACCGGCAAGGAGGCGCCGCGGCAGCCGCAGGGCTCCGCCGACCCGCCCCGGATCGTGGTGGCCAGCGGCCAGGACGTCACCGGCAAGAACGGCATCCGCCAGCAGCTCATCGACGCCTGGAACGCCAGGGAGGGCGAACACGGCTACCGCGCCCGCCTGGTGGAGCTCCCCGGCTCCGCCGACCAGCAGCGCAGCCAGCTGCTCGGCGCGCTCCAGTCGGGCGGCGCCGAGTACGACGTGGTGAACCTGGACGTGACCTGGATCCCGGAGTTCGCCGCCGCCGGCCTGATCCGCCCGCTGACCGGCGCGGCGGTGAAGTCGCCCGACGACATCATCGAGGCCGTCGACCGGACGTCGTTCTGGGACGGCGAGCGGTACGCCGTTCCCTTCAACAGCGATGTGGGCCTGCTGTACTACCGCAAGGACCACCTGCGGGAAGCCGGAGCCTCCCAGACCGAACTGGGCCGCGGAGTGACCTGGGCCGACCTGCGGAGACTGATCGACGCCGTCAACGACGACAACACGAAGCCCGCGAACTACCAGGAGGGGTGGACCACGCAGCTCGCCGCCTACGAGGGCCGTACGGTCAACGCGATCGAGGCCTTCGCCTCGGCCGTCCCGGACTTCGCGCTCACCGACGAGGACGGCCGGTACACCGCCGACGAGGCGCAGTTGACGGCCGGAGTGACCGAACTGCGGGAGCGCACGGCGTCGCCGTACACGCTCGAAGAGACCCCCGGGTACCGCGAGGCCGAGTCGCTCAGCGCCTTCGCGGAGGGCCGCACGACGTTCCTGCGGCACTGGCCGTACGTCTATCCGGCCCTGTACGAGAGGTTCAAGGGGGAGCTCGGCGTGACCCGGCTGCCCGGCAAGGCCGTGCTCGGCGGGCAGAACCTGGCCGTCACCTCGAACACGTCCGAGCAGCGGGCCGCCAAGGCCGCCGAGCTGATCGCGTTCCTGACGGACCCCGACAGCGAGCGCTGCCTGCTGCGCGCCGGGTTCGCCGCGACCCGCACCTCCGCCTACGAGAATCCCGGCGGCACCCCCGAGTGCCGGCACGCCTCCGCGTACTCCGCAGACCCCTCGGCGTCCCCCACCGGCGAGAGCGCCGAGGTCAAGGCCCCCGACGGGCTCGCCGGCGGCGTCAGCTACTCCCGCGACATCCTGCTGCCCTCCCTGAGCCAGGCGGTACAGCGCCCCCGCACACCGCTGTACGGTGCCGTCACCCAGATCCTCATCACCGAACTCGGCGCCCTGTACGGCCGCCGCCCGCCGGGGGACGCGCAGGTGGCGAAGAACCTCGACGAGGCGTTGAGCAAGGTGCTGCCCGGCTGATCCTGATCCGGTCGACCCGGTTGCGCCTGCCCGTCGGACGCCGTGCCCGTCCGGCGCCGGCGTGCGCTCAGCGCGAGTCCGCCACCGCCTGTGGGGCCGGTTCCCGGGTCTCGGCTCGCGCCGGGCCCGCGTTCGCGGCGAGCAGCAGGGTCGCCACCGCGACGAGGGCGGCGGTGAAGCCTCGGGCGTACCGCTCGGCGGTGCGTGTGCGCATGAGCACGGCGACCTCGCAACTGGGGCGGCGACTACGGCGGCAGCGTGTTAAACGAGTTCAACAATTCGGCTTAACACTCCGTTTAACCTAGGGGCAGTTCAGGTCGAACGGCAAGAGGGGCAAGGGGAGTTGGCGTGGGGGAGCGTGACGATCCCGGGACCATCGGACGCCGGGTGCAGCGGTTGCGTGTGGAACGCGGCCTGACTCAGCGCCAGTTGGCGGAGCCCGTGTACACACCGGCCTACATCTCCACCCTGGAGTCGGGCCGGGTGCGCCCCTCCGACGACGCCCTGCGGCATCTCGCGGACCGGCTCGGCGTCGCCTTCGACGAGCTCGCCAGCGGCCACTCCGCGCGGCTCGTGACCGAGCTGCGGCTGCGGCTGACCGAGGCCCAGCGGACCCTCGCCGTCGGGGAGACGGAGGCGGCGGCCGGGCAGTACGCCGGGCTGCTCGCCGAGGCGGAGACGCACGGTCTGGCCGCGGAGCGGTCCGCCGCCCTGCTCGGCCTCGGCGAGTGCGCCCTGGAGACGGGCGAGCTCGTGGCGGGCCGGCAGTACTTCGAGCAGGCCGAGGAGTGCCTGGCCGGCGCGCCGCTGCCCGCCCGGGTCCCGGCTCTGCGCGGCCGGGCCGTCGCGCACTACCTCGCCGGTGAACTCCGCTACGCCGTCTACCTGCTGGAGACCGCCCTCGACGAACTGAACCGCGGCGGCCTGCACGACCCGGACGCCCTGCTGCTGCTCTACGCCAGCGCCATCGGCCCGTACATGGACATGGGCGCGCACGCCCGGGCCGCCCAGGCCGCCGAGTTCGCCCTGGCCCTCGCCCCGCAGTCCGGCGACCCCGCCCTGGTCGCCCGCATGCACCGGTCCGTCGCCCGCACCCTGGTCGCCGAGGGCCGTCTCGCCGAGGCCGACGCCTCCCTGGCCAAGGCGGCCGAGCTGTACCGGGGCCTCCAGATCCGCACCGAACTCGCCAACTGCCACTGGATGCGCGGCTACGTCTACGCCCAGGACGGGCAGCTGGAGCGGGCGGAGGCCGAGCTGCGGGAGGCCCTCGGCATGCTGTCGGCCAAACGCGCCGCCCTCTACAGCAGCCAGGTCGCCGTGGAACTGGCCGACGTGCTGCACCGGCGCGGCAGGTCCGACGACGCGGCGGCCCTGCTGCACGACGTCCTCGGGCACCTGTCCCCCGAGCGCGGCGCCGTCCACTCCGCCGCGGCGCACCGGCTGCTCGGCATCATCGCCGAGGACGCCCGCCGCACGGAGGAGGCCGAGGAGCACTACGTCCGCGCCCTGAGCCTGCTGGAGCGGGCCGGTGCCGCCGGTGACCTGGCCGACCTGTGCCGGCTGCTGGGCGACCTGCTGCGGCGGACCGGGCGGATGGAGGCCGCCCTGGACGCCTACCGGACGGGCCTCGGGCACCGCACGGCCCCCGGCACCACCACCCTCGGACCGGCGCCCGCACAGCCCCCTCTCTGAGAGAGCGGGTCCCTCGCACAACCGTGCGGGTCAGCCTCCGGCCCGGGAGGTGAACGCGCCGGCGCCACGCTGAGGCCAGACCCCCAGGGCGAACGCCCTGCCCAGGGGTTTCGGCCTTTCCGCCACGGGTAGTCGGGGCACCTCCGGAGGGCCCGGAGATGCGGTCGGGGCGGGTGCGGGAACCGGCCGCACGAGGGCCGGCCGCCTTGCCGGCCGGGGCGCCCCGGAAACGGTGACGGCGCAACCCGCGGTGCGAAGGAGGCGGTGGTCGTGCGGCCCAGGGACGATCCGGGAGGTGCCCCCGACGGCGACCCGGGTCCCGGCCGCACCGGAGACGGCGACCCGGAGCCGGACGGAGCATGGGCCGCCGACGTGATCGCCCGGGGTGTGCGGGGCGCCGAGCCCGGAGAGGTCCCGGGTCGGCTGTGCGAGGTGGCGGTGGAACTACTGCCGGTGACCGGCGCCAGCGTGTCCCTGCGCAGCGAGGGCATGCCCGTGCAGTTGAGCGCGAGCAGCGCGCAGGCCGCGCACCTGGCGCAGATCCAGGCGACCCTGGGCGACGGCCCCTGCCAGAGCGCGCTGGCGGACGGTGCGCCGGTGCTGGCCTGCGATCTGACCTCGGGCCGGGACGCGGGACGCTGGCCGGTCTTCGCCCAGCAGGCGACGGAGGCCGGGGTGCGGGCGGTGTACGCGGTGCCGCTGGGCAGCGGCACGGTGTGTGTCGGCACGCTCGACCTGTACCGCGACAGCCCGGGCGGGCTCACCGAGGGCCAGCTGCACGTGGCGCGGATCGTGGCCGGGGTGATGACCGTGGCCCTGATGGCGCTGCCGCACGGGGACGAGCCCGGGACCCCGGACGGGGAGGACTGGCTGAGCGGCCTGGCCGCCGACCACGACGAGGTCTACCGGGCCGTCGGCATGATCATGGCGCAGCTCGGCGTGGGCGCGGACGACGCGCTCGCGCGGCTGCGGGCGGACGCCTTCGCGCACGGGCGTACGGCCGTGGACGTGGCGCGGGACGTCATCGCCCACCGCACGCGCTTCGACCGGTCGTGACTCCCGCGGCCCGGGGTGTCAGATCTGGGCCTTGCCCTGCTTCCTGATCTCGGCCAGGCGCTGGGCACCGAGCTGTACGCCCTGCTGGGTGACCTCCGCGTACACCTCGTCGAGGCCGGCGTTGGTGAGGGTGATGGCCTCCTCGCCGACGCGGACGGCGGCGAGGTCCATGGTGAGGTAGGTCAGCTCCCCGTCCTCCGTCTCGCCGGACAGCGTGACCCGCAGGGCGTGCCGGGCGTCCCCCACCGGTGGCAGCGGCAGGTCGCTGACCTCCACGCCCTGGACGATGCCCCGGGTCGTCGTGGCCGTGAACTGGCCGCAGCGGCCGGGCAGCGACTTCATCCAGTCCAGCGTGCGGTCCACGTCGGCCGGGGGATGGGCGGCGACCCGGTAGCGCAGCTGGGCGTCGGTGTCGCCGTCGTCGAGCGCGGATGTCGCCTGCGGGCCCTTCGGGGCGCCGAAGGGCTCCTCCGTGTAGAGGGCGTCCAGCAGCCGCTGGCAGTCCCGGTCCTCCGTGGTCGCCTTGAGGAGCCCGTCCCGCCAGGTGCGCGCGCCGCGGCTCGGCCCCCACGGCTCGCCCAGGTCGGCCTCGGTGACCAGCGCCGCCTGGGCCTGCGCCTCGGTGAGCGCGGTGCCGGAACCGGCGGGCTGCTCGACGGCCGGGGACGCGCCGGAGGCGGACGCGGAGGCGGAGAACCACCGGGGCCGCGGCTCGTCGTCGACGGCACAGCCGGCCGTGGCCAGCAGGGCGGTCACGGACAGCGCGGAGGCCAGGAGGGCGCGGGCGGCCGGAGGGTGGGTCATCGGGGTGCCTCCTGCGAGGGGCTCGTGGAGGCGCCTCCGGGCGGAGCGGTCTCTCCACGGTCGGGTGGATGCTCTTACGGCACCACCGTGCCCGCCCGCCCACCAGCGATACGGGCCGTCCGGGTGAGCGGCCGGGGACACCCGCGGCCACCGCCCGAAAACCCCTCGCCCCGCCCCCGGCTCCCTTGTTACGGTCCCGCCCATGCAGCGCGCCCAGTCGTACCCGTCCGCCACGACGACGCCGGAGAGTGTCCCGGCGCGCTGACAGCTGATGTCCGAAGCCCCGGGGCGAGTGCCCCGGGGCTTCGTCGCGTGGTGCTCGCCCTCCCCGATCGCGAGGAGTCACCATGCACGACCACCGCCGGCTCGGCCGTGAACTGGACCTGTTCGACACCGATCCGCTGATGGGCGCCGGGCTGCCGTACTGGCTGCCCGACGGCGCGATCGTGCGGCACACCCTGGAGGAGTACATCCGCGACGCGGAACGCCGGGCCGGATACCGGCACGTGTACTCGCCGGTCCTCGGCAAACGCGAGCTGTACGAGATCTCCGGGCACTGGGACCACTACGGCGACGACATGTTCCCGCCGATGGACGTGGGCGCCGAACAGGTCCTGCTGCGCCCCAGCCTCTGCCCCCACCACGCCCTGATCTACCGCTCCCGCTCCCACAGCTACCGCGAACTTCCCCTGCGGATGGCCGAGCTGGGCGGCATGTACCGCTCGGAGCTGTCCGGCGTCCTCGGCGGCCTCACCCGGGTGCGGGCCATCACCCTCAACGACGCGCACATCTTCTGCACCCTGGAGCAGGCCGTCCAGGAGGCCCGGGCCGCGCTGGAGCTGATCGGCCGCGCTTACGCGGACCTGGGTATCCGCGCGTCCCGGTACCGGCTGTCGCTGCCGGGGGAGGGTGGCAAGTACGTGGCCGACCCGGAGCTGTGGCGGCGCGCCACCGCCCTGCTGCGGGAGGTGCTGGACGGCTCCGGCATCGCGTACGAGGCGGCCGAGGGCGAGGCCGCCTTCTACGGCCCCAAGATCGACGTGCAGATCACCGACCCGGCGGGCCGTGAGGCCACCCTGTCCACCGTGCAGATCGACTTCCACCAGCCCGAACGCTTCGACCTGCACTACATCGGGCCCGACGGGGCGAAACACCGCCCGGTGATGGTGCACCGGAGCATCATCGGCAGCGTGGAGCGCGCGGTCGCGCACCTCGTCGAGGAGCACGGCGGCGCCTTCCCGCCGTGGCTGGCGCCCGTGCAGCTGGCTGTCCTGCCGGTCGGGGAGGAGCAGGCCGAGGCGGCGGAGGTCCTGGCCGGACGCGCCCGGGAGCTCGGTCTTCGAGCCGAGGCCGCCGGCCCCGGGCAGGGCACCCTGGCCGCCCGGATCCGCGCCGCCCGACTGGTGCCGTACCAGGCGGTGATCGGCGGACGGGAGGCCGCGGCGGGACTCGTGGCACCGCGCCTGCGCGACGGCCGCCGGCCGGACGCCCTGCCCGGCGCCGAGCTGCTGCGCCGGATCGGCGACCGGGTGGCGGCCCGCGGGCCCGGACTGTGGGACCCGTCGTAGGACGGGATCACCACAGGGCCGGGGCGGTTCAGAACGTCCAACGCGTGTGGCTGTAGACCCCGTTGTCCCGGCCGAAGCCGTACGCCGTGCCCGGGGCCACCGCGAACACCACCGCGTCGCCGCTGCGGAACTCGTCCCCGATGCCGTGGAAGGTGCCCTCGGGGGAGGTGATGTGCGGCCCGTACTTCGTCTCGAACGCCGTGATCACCTCCTCCAGCAGCGCACGGTCGGCGACCGCCTCGGCCGTGCCCTCGACCACGAGGTCGAACCCGTCGGTGAGGGAGTTCGTTCCGGTGGTCAGGGCGCAGTGCGCGTCGTGGGCGAGGTTCTTCGCCTTCTGCTCCCCGCGGCCGGTGGAGAAGTACAGCGCCCCGTCGTGCCAGGCGGCGATGCAGGGCGTGACGTGCAGCCGGCCGCCGGGCCGCACCGTGGACACCCAGAAGATCTCGGCGGCCTCCAGCCGCCGCAGGGCCTCGGCCCAGGCGGTGGCCGTCACCTCCGAGGCTCCCGGGCGGGGGTTGAGCGCCGAGCTGTAGCGGGCGTCGAGTTCGGTCACCGGTGTCTGTGCGGGCATGGCGGACTCCTTCGTCGTCTCCTCCCCGTAACGACCGCCCGCCGGGGCCGGAATCATCGCCGCGTCCGTTCGGGTCGCCGGACGCGCCGGTCAGTGCGCCGTCCAGGGCCGGAGCTTGTCGGGGTTGAGCACGGCCCAGACGTGCTGGATCCGGTCGCCGGCGACGTCGAACGCCAGCACCGACACGGCGACGCCGTCCTTGCGGGCCATCAGACCCGGCTGGCCGTTGACCGCGCACTCCAGGAGGGAGATGCCGGGGACCGCGCGGGCGCGCTCGGCGAAGAAGCGGGCGACCGCCTCGGCGCCCTCGACCGGGTGCAGGGCGGCCGGCACGAGCCCGCCGCCGTCGCCGGTCGCGGTCGCCCCGGGGGCCAGCACACCGATGAGGCCGTCGATGTCCTGGTCCTCCCACGCCCGCCGGAACGCCCGGACGACCTCCGCGCGCCGGGCCTGCGGTGTCGCGGGGAGCCGCTGCGCGCGGATGCGGCGGCGGGCCGAGGACGCCAGCTGGCGGCAGGCGGCCGGGGTGCGGCCGACGATCTCGGCGACCTCGGCGAAGGAGTAGCGGAAGACGTCGTGCAGGACGAACGCGACGCGTTCCGCCGGGGTCATCGACTCCAGGACGACGAGGAAGGCCATGGTGACCGACTCGTCGAGGGTGACGCGGTCCGCGGGGTCGGCGGGCCCGGCCGCGCCACCCCCGCCGACCCACTCCGTCCGGCCGGGCAGCGGCTCCGGGATCCATTCGCCCACGTACCGCTCCCGCCGGGCCCGGGCGGAACCGAGCAGGTCGAGGCAGATCCGGCCGGCGACGGTCGTCAGCCAGCCCCCGGGGGAGGCGACGGCGTCCCGCTGCGGAGGGGACAGGGCGTACCAGCGGGCGTACGTCTCCTGGACGACGTCCTCGGCCTCGGCCAGCGAGCCGAGCAGCCGGTACGCGAGGTTGATCAGCTGCCGCCGCTCACGCGTGACCGCGTCCAGGTCGCCGGCCGGATCGGGCGGGGTGCTCATGGTGTGTCCCTCGGTCGCAGGTGCTCTCCCCCATTCGACGAAACGGCGAGCCGGAATGTCAGGCCGCTCGCCGGCCTCACATTCCGCGGGGCTGTGTCGTCGTACCGCTGAGACCTGTTCGGGGGACCGGATCCCCCTCTTCACCTTCCAGGAGCGAGCATGACCACTGCGACCGCACTCGGCGAGCTGACCGGGGACTTCGTCCTGGACACCGCCCGCACGCGCATCGGCTTCACCGCCCGGGCCATGATGGTCGGCAAGGTGCGCGGCGTGTTCGAGGTGTTCGAGGGCAGCGCGCGGCTGGACGGGCGCAACCCGTCGAAGTCCGCCGTCCGGCTCACGGCAGGGGCGGCGAGCATCCAGACCCGCAACCCCAAGCGTGACCGGCATCTGCGCGGCGGCGACTTCCTCGACGCTCAGGCCCACCCGGCCCTCACGTTCGTCTCGACGGCCGTGCAGCACACCGGCGGGACCGCCTTCGACGTCACCGGTGATCTGACCGTGCGGGGCGTGACCAGGCAGGTCACCGTCTCCTTCGAGCTGACCGACTCCGGCCACGACCCGCAGGGCGGCTTCCGGGCCCTCTTCTCGGGCCGCACGGTCATCGACCGCGAGGACTGGGGCGTCAGCGGGGCCCGCGGCATGGTCGGCCGGAAGGTGGCGCTGGACTTCGACGTCATGGCGGTACGGCGGTCCTGACGCAGCACGCGGGCCGCCGGACAGGCCGTAGGGTCGCCGTCAGGAAGCTCCCCGCACCACCACTGGAAGGAGTCCCGCCGTGACGGACGGCCGGCGCATCCCGGTGATCATCGACTGCGACACCGGCGTCGACGACGCCCTCGCCCTGCTGTTCGCCGTACGGCACCCGGCGCTCGACGTCCGGGCGATCACCTGCGTGGCCGGGAACACGGACGTGGACGGCGTCGTCCGCAACACCCTGACCGTGCTGGAGCAGGCCGGCGCCCCCGACATCCCCGTCGCCCGGGGCGCCGAACGGCCGCTGATCGAGGCGCCCCGCTCGGCCCAGCACGTGCACGGGCGCGACGGCATGGGCGACCTGGGCCTGCCGGAACCGTCCCGCGGGCCCGCCGACGTCGACGCGGTGACGCTGCTGCGGCGCGAGATCCTCGCCTCCCCGCGCCCGGTCACCCTCGTGCCCATGGCCCCGCTCACCAACATCGCGCTGCTGCTGCGCACCCACCCGGAGGTGGCCGGCAACATCGAGCGGGTCGTCTTCATGGGCGGAGCCGCGGCCGTCGGGAACGCCACGCCCGTCGCGGAGTTCAACGTCTGGCACGACCCGGAGGCCGCCGCGATCCTGCTCACGGCCGGGGTGCCGATCACGATGTACGGGCTGGACGTGTTCACGCGGGTCGTGGTCCCCGCGGCGGACGTGCGCAGGCTGTGCGTGAGCGGCGAGCCCGGGGCGCGGCTGGCCGGGCGGTTGCTCGCCCACCGCCCGGCCCACCCGGACAGCCGTCCCGACGACCCCTCCGAGACGTCCGGCGGTCTGGGCGACGCGGGTGCGGTCTGCGCGGTCGTCGACCCGGAGGGCCTGACGACCCGTCGCCTCCCGGTGGACGTCTCCCTCGCGCCGGGGCCCACGCGCGGCATGACGATCGTCGACCGCCGCCCCCGCCCCGGCGAGGCGGAGATCCACGAGGGGACGCGTGAACAGCCCCTGGTCGACGTGGGGCTGGATGTGGACGTGGAGCGCTACGTGAAGCTGTACCTGGCGACCGTCGAGGTGTGAGCCGGCGGCGGTGCGGCGCGCCGCGACCGTCACGCCGGGGTGGTCCGGCCGCGGGACGCGAGGACGCCCGGTGTGCTGTCGCCGCCGGACGACAGCACACCGGGCGTCTTCGGTCAGGTCCGGGCGTCCTACGCGCCGCGCTTGGCCGCGCGGCGGCGGGTCACGACGACCAGGGCCGCTCCGCCCGCCAGCAGGGCGGCCGCGCCGAGGGCGATCGGGCCGGTGCTGCTGTCGGCACCCGTCTCGGCGAGGTCGCCGCCACCGCCGTTCGGCTTGGGGGCGGTGGGCGTCGACTCGGAGGCGCTCGGGGTGGGCGTGTCCGTGCCGGAGGACGGCGGCGTCGACGGCTCGGCCGGCTCGGACGGAGACGCCGGAGGCGTCGCCGGGGGCGTCGTCTGCTCGGCGGGCTCCGACGGGCTCGCGGGCGGCGTGGAGGCGGGCGGCTCCTCCTCCGCGGGCGGCGGGGTCGTGCAGTCCTTCGTGCCGCCGTTCCAGGCCGCGATCAGCTTGTCCTTGATGACCGGGCGGTCCGGGCCCTTGGGCAGCTCGCCGTGCTCGAAGCCGTCCTTCGCGTCGAGCTCGCCGTCGAACTTCACCGCGCCCCGGTACAGGTCGATCTGCCCGAAGCAGCCCTTGTCCGGGATGGCGATGTCGAGCGAGTCGGTGGCGCCCGGCTTGACCGTCACCGTGTCGAAGTCGACGAACACCTGCTCGCCGGAGGTCGCGAACGTCGGGCCGTGCGCGAGGTAGGACGCGAGGGAGGCGGTGCAGGTGGCCGCGCCACCGGCGGTGCGGACCTTGACGTGGACCTTGCCGTCCTCGGTCGGCTTCAGGTTCTGGTCGTCGACCTTGACCGAGTCGTAGAAGTTCGTGCCGTCGAGCGAGAACTGGCAGCGGTCGGTCCCGGTCTCCGTGCCCGCGCCCGTGCCCGGCTTGTAGCTGCCGCCGGACGACCAGCCGTCGCCGCCGGGCGTTCCGGTGGCGAAGGCGGTCGTGGCGGAGGCGGCGCAGAGGACCAGGGCGGCGGCGCCCGTCCCCAGCAGGCGTCGCGCGGTGACACGTCTCGCTATGGACATGCGTATCCCATTTCTTGGCGTGTGCCGGACCCGATGGCGGCATGCGGGCAGCGTGACGCACGCGGCTGCCGGGGCCGCACCGGGGGATGAATAGTCTGAGAAACACTGGGCTCATTGGTCACATGTGCCTCAGTGGCCCCATCGTGACGGCGTCGCAGCACGCTGTCAACCTGCGGTAATGCAAAGGTAGTTGTGCCTCCGTCACACTTTCATCACAGCGGGAATGGATCACTCCGATCAACGTGATGGTTCCTTTTTCCGGCATTCTGGACAGATTCAAAGCTGTCGCCCGTATGCCCTGTGAAGGAGACCGCGTGACCGATCGCTCGACCCTCGACCTGTCGTCCCGGGACCCCGACTGGTGGCGCCAGGCCGTCGTCTACCAGATCTATCCCCGCAGCTTCGCCGACGCCGACGGCGACGGACTCGGCGACCTGCGCGGCATCACCCGCCGCCTCGGTCACCTCGCCGCCCTGGGCGTGGACGCGCTGTGGCTGAGCCCCTTCTACCCCTCCGAGCTCGCCGACGGCGGCTACGACGTCGTCGACCCCCGGGGCGTCGACCCGCGCCTGGGCACCCTCGACGACTTCGACGACCTGGTCGCCGAGGCCCACCGCCTCGGCCTGAAGGTCATCGTCGACATCGTGCCCAACCACTCCTCGCACCGGCACGCGTGGTTCCAGGAGGCCCTCTCCGCGGGCCCCGGCTCGGCGGCCCGCGACCGCTACGTCTTCCGCGACGGCCGCGGCGAGCGCGGCGAACTCCCGCCCACCGACTGGCAGTCCGTCTTCGGCGGCAGCGCCTGGAAGCGGGTGCCCGACGGTCAGTGGTACCTGCACCTCTTCGCCCCCGAACAACCCGACTTCAACTGGGAGAACCAGGAGGTCCGCGCCGACCACCGCACCACCCTGCGCTTCTGGTCCGACCGCGGGGTCGACGGCTTCCGCATCGACGTCGCCCACGCCCTCGTCAAGGACCTGAGCGAACCCCTGCGCGACCTCGGCCGGCCCGAGCTGAGCCGCGAGGAGGCGCTCACGGCGCTGCCGCCCGGCACCCACCCCTTCTACGACCGCGACGACGTGCACGAGATCTACCGCGACTGGCGCAAGATCCTCGACGCCTACCGCCCGCCCCGCATGGCCGTCGCCGAGGCGTGGGTGCCCGGCGCCCGGCGTGCGCTGTACGCCCGCCCGGACGAGCTCGGCCAGGCCTTCAACTTCGAGTACCTCCAGGCCGGCTGGGACGCGGAGGAACTGCGGCAGGTCATCACCGACTCGCTCGCCACCGCCCGGGCGGCGGGCGCCTCGGCCACCTGGGTCCTGTCCAACCACGACGTCGTACGGCACGCCTCCCGGCTGACGCTGCCGCCCGGCACCGACCTCAACGCCTGGCTGCTGTCCGGCGGCCACGCCCCGGCCGTCGACGAGGCGGCCGGGCTGCGCCGGGCCCGGGCGGCCACGCTGCTGATGCTGGCGCTGCCCGGCTCGGCGTACGTCTACCAGGGGGAGGAACTCGGCCTGCCCGAGGTCGCCGACCTGCCCACCGAGGTCCTCCAGGACCCGATCTGGGAGCAGACCGGTCATGTCCGCAAGGGCCGGGACGGCTGCCGGGTGCCGTTGCCGTGGACGACGACCGGGCCGTCGTACGGCTTCGGGCCCGGCGGGGCGTGGCTCCCGCAGCCGCCCGGCTTCGCCGCGTACGCCGTCGAGGCGCAGGACGGCGCCGAGGGCTCGACCCTGGAGCTCTACCGCACGGCCCTGCGGCTGCGCCGCAAACTCCTCGACGGGGAGGAGCTGACGTGGGCGCCGGACGCCCCGGAGGGCGTGCTCCGGTTCGACCGCGGCGGGGGGTGGCGCTGTGTCGCCAATCTGTCCGGTGCGGCGGTGGAGCTGCCGGCCGGTGAGGTCCTGCTGAGCAGCGCGCCGCTGGAGGACGGGCGGGTCGGGCCGGACACGACGGTGTGGCTGGGCCGCTGAGCGCTCCGCGGGTTGCGTGGGGGGCGGTTCGGGGCCGGGGTGTCGTGCGGGTGCGGCGGCGTCGCGGCTTGTCGCGCGGTTCCCCGCGCCCCTGCGGGTGCGGGGGCCCGGGTGGCCTGGTCGGGCGTGCCGGGGGTGGGGGTGGTCGGGAGGATTGTTCTGCCGACCGTGTCCGACAGGGAGTTCCGCCCGCCATGAACAGGTACAGCAGGGCAGCAGCCGTGGCGGGGGCCCTGGTCGTGGGCGCGCTCGCGGTTCCGGGCGCGCTCGCGGCGGCCCGGGACGGCGGACTGTGGGGAGCCGCGACCATCGCACCCGGACGGGAGGGCATCTCGGGATCGCGGGCGCCCCGGAGACGGTCGCGGGCGCGACCCTGACCCTGACCGCGCCCCGGGGCACACGGGTGACCGGCACGCCCCTCGACGGGTCCGGCCACCGCGGCTCGGTCGCCGCCGACGGGCGCAGCGCGACGTACACCGTCACCGGCGGCGCGGCCGGGCAGGACCGGGTGTTCCCGTTCGTGCTGGCCGTCCCCGCGCACGCCGTCCCCGGCACCCGGCTGCGGGACTGCGCCCTGCGGCTCACCGACGGCCGGGGCGTGCCGCGGGCCGTCGGCCGGTGTGCCGTGACCGTGGGCCTGGCCGGACCGGCCCTGACCCGCCCGCTGTCGGGCGTACCGCTGGCCGCCCGGCCGGAGATCTCCGGCACGGCACACCCTGGAGCCCAGGTCACCGTCCGCGACAAGGACGACCGGGAGGCCTGTGCGACCACCGCCGATCCCGACGGCACCTGGGCCTGCACGCCGGAGGCCGGCTTCCCGGCGGGCGCCAACCGGCTACAGGCGGTCGCCACGCTGGACGGCGTGAGCGCGATGAGCGAGCAGGTCGACATCTCGGTCGCCCCGGACGACCGGGCTCAGTAGCGGACCGCCCGGGCCACCTCGGTCCGGACCTCACCGGACAGGTCGTGGGTGCTGCGGGCGGTGGCCGTGGCGGACTGGCCGGCCTGCACGTGGTCCACCGTCACGATGACCGTGTCCACCAACTGCCCTCCGGCGGCCCGGAAGTCGACCTGGACGGCGAAGGACCGGGACGAGTCGTCGGTGTTGCGGACGGTGACGTCCGCGCGGACCCGGCCGTCGGAACCGGTGACGGCCGTCCCGGTCGTCACGTCGGCCTTCACCTCGGCGCCGTCCTGGATGTCGTCGAGCCGCCGACCGGCCTCGGCCGAGGCGGACTCCACCGCCTCACCGGCCTCCGAGGCGATCGACCCCACCGCGGACTCCGCCCTGCTCGCGACGTCCGCGGGGCTGCCGTCACCGCCGCAGCCCGCGAGCACCGCGGACAGAGCCAGCGCCGCGGCCGCCCCTCCCGTCGCCCAGCGCGTCCGGTGGCGGGCAGTCATGTCGCCTCCCTGGCGTCCGCCGGCCCTGCCGGTCCCGTCCGTCCCTACGGCCTCACGTGCGGCCGAGTCCGCCGCCGCCGAAGGACCCACTGGATCCGGGCGACCAGCGGCGCGGTTTCTGGTCCTTTCCGGTCCTGGTGCTCGCCCGGTGGAGCTCGTGCGGCATGAGCCGCTGACCGTCGTGCGTCACGACCGGCACGTCGTCGGGCTCCCGCATCTCCCGCATCTCGCGGACCGGACCGGTGTCCGGCAGATGCGGCTGCTCCTCCGGGGCGGGGTGATGGGTGTCCTTGTCCATGACCCGCATCCCGACCCGCACGGCCCAGATCAGCGCGCAGGCCACGATCAGCCCGCCGACGAAGGCGATGGTCACGGCGACCGCGTGATCTGACGAGGCCGCCAGTTCTGCATACGTTGCCGTATTCATGCCCCAAGTATCACCGACGGAATGCGATAAAGCGCCCGGAATGCCCCCCGGGGGCCGTGGACGGCAACCCCGGCCTCCGATACCGCCCCACGGCGTACGGTGGATATGCCGAGGGTATGTCGCAACCGGTGGCCGAACAGGTCTCGCCGCCCCTCCGCAGCAGGAGTCTCCCGATGACGTCCGCCTCTTCGCCCCCGCCGTCCGTCCCCGCCCCGTCCGAGGTCCGGCTACGGATCGCGGACCAGGCACGCCAGGACCGCACGGCCCGCCGCATCGACGGGGCGTGGTGGCCCCGCTCGTACGACCTGGCCGCCGAGCTGCCCGGACTGCTCGGCGGGCTGCCGGCTGCCTGGGGCCGGATCAGCAGCGTCCTGGTCAACGGAGACACCTGGCCGGAGTGCCCGGAGCGGATGGATGTCGCGGGCCAGGCGGTGCACGTGGGGCGCACGGACTCCCCGACCGCCCCGCACACCGTGTGCCTGCTCGCCCCCGGCCGGGGGCGCTGGGACCTGCTGGTGGTCGCCCCCGCCACCGACGAGGCGGAGGCCCGCCGGGTCATGGAACGGGCCGTCACGCAGGGCGTCTGACTCAGCGCGCGAGCAGCACCAGGGCCAGGGCGGCCAGCGCCGGGACGGTCTGGACGAAGAGGATCTTCCTGCTCGCCGTCGCGGCGCCGTAGAGCCCCGCGACCGCCACGCACACCAGGAAGAAGACCGACACCTGGAAGCCCACCGGGTCGGACGCCACCGCGCCCCACACCAGGCCGGCCGCGAGGAACCCGTTGTAGAGGCCCTGGTTGGCCGCCAGGGCCTTCGTCGAGGCGGCGAACTCGGCACTGGTACCGAAGGCGGCCCGGGCCCGCGGCGAAGTCCACAGGAACATCTCCAGCACCAGGATGTAGGCGTGGAGCGCGGCGAGGGCCAGGACCGCGACGGTGGCAAGCAGCGACATGCGCACATCATCACAGACCCCGCGAGCCTCACCACCACCGAACCACTCCCTGCCCGGGCCTTTCCCTACTGCGTACCGACATGCTCCGACCCGGCGGGTCGCTGCCTGGGCCGGCTGGTTCTCGGCAGGGGGCCACGCTGCCCGGCTCGCTCCTGGCCGGTGGGGTGCTGCCGGGCAGTTCTTGGCCGGTGGGCCGCTGCCTGGTCCGTTCCGCCCCGTGCGGCGCGTGCCCGGCCTGTTCCCACCCGCCTGTTCCCTCGCCCCGGCCCCCGCTCCGTCTGTTCCCGCCCGACCGGCCCCTCCCGCCGGTCCTGCCTGAGGGCTCGGCCTGGCTCGCCTCTGCCTGGCGGGTCACCGTCGGGTTGGTGCCCGCATGGCCGTTCTCCGTTCGTCTGTTCCCTCCGGCCGGCCCTTCCCGCCGGCCCTTCCCGCCGGTCCTTCCCGCCGGTCCTTCCCGCCGGTCCTGTCTGGCGGTCTCCGTCCGGCCGGTCTCTGCCCAGGCGGGCCACTGTCGGGTTGGTGCCGACGTGGCCGGTCCTGTCCGGGCGGTTTCCGTCCGCTGGTCCTGCCCGGGCGGTCTCCGTCCGCCGGTCCCGCCCGGCGATCTCCGCCCGGCTGGTCTCTGCCTGGCGGGTCACTGCCGGCTTGATGCCGACGTGGCCGGTCCCCGCCGCCCGCCGGTCTCCGTCCGTCGGTCCCCTCCCGGCCGGCCCTCGTCCGGTGGGTCGCCGTCCGGTCCGTTCCTGCCCCGTCGGTCCTCGCCCGGTCCGTCCCGTCCGGCGGATCGTTGTCCGGCCGGTCTCCGCCCAGCCGGTTCCTGCCCGGCCGCCCGGCCCGTTCCCGCCCGTCCGGCAGGCCCGTCCGGCGGGAGCCGGCCCGTTCCGGCTCGTCCCGCAGCCCCCGCCCCCCCCAACTCCCCGTTCGGACCGCTCCGGAGGCGGGCCGGGGCTGGGGGTGGCAGATTGCGGCCAGAGGAAGGTCGGGTCCGGCCGTCGCGTCCCCGCGTGTGCCGCTCGGGAGCCGGGCCCGGTCTTCCCCGCCTCCGACAGCACGTCTCACGGCGCTCCACTCGGGCATCGCCGCCGCGGAGCGGATCCGGGAGACCGACGCCCTGGAGTCGGAGGGGCCGGTCGGGGGTTGCGTCAGCGGACCGGCGCCGACCCGGCGGTGCGCGGTGTCTCCCTGGTGATCCCCGGCACGGGCACGCCGATCGTCGGCCCCTCGGGCGCAGACAAGACGCCCCTGTTCGCATCGCCCTGGGCCCGGGCCCTGCTGTGCACTCCGGACGTCCTGCTCCTGGACGAGGCGCCGGCCCGGCTCCCGACGGGCTGACCGAGGCCGCCGTGCAGCCTGCGTTCGCGACCGCGCGGTGGCCGGCGCGGTCGTCACCATCACCCACCGGCCTGTCGACCGTGATCGACGTGGACACCGTCGTGGTGAGGGAGGCGGACCGGGTCCGGGCCCGCGGCGTGACGGTGTGTCAGTGATCGGCGGCCGGTTTTCGATCATCCCTCGGAAGGATGTAGGCACCGTCCGCCGCCCAAGACGATGATCCCTTCCTGTTCGAACGTGCCCGAGTCGAAAACCGGCGCGATCGAACATCGACGTACCCGCACCACGACGTACGCGAACACCAGGGAAGGGACAAGCAGTTGCGCATCGCACGGCTCCTCGGAACCGTCCTGGGCACCACCTTGCTCACCACCACCGCCGTACTGACCGCGCCCGCGCAGGCCGGCCCCGCCGCTCCCCGGGACACCGTGTCCCTGGACGGACCGGCGCTGCGCGACTCGCTGGACGCCGTCCACGAGGCAGGCATGTACGGCGTCTTCTCGTCCGTCCGGGACGGCGGCGAGAAGTGGACCGGCGCATCGGGGGTGGCCGACGTGGCCACCGGACGGCCCGTCACCCCGGGCATGCGCCAGCGGGTCGGCAGCATCAGCAAGACCTTCACCGCCGTCGGCGTGATGCAGCAGGTGGAGCGGGGCCGCATCCGGCTCGACGCGCCCGTCGGCGACTACCTCCCGGAGCTGATACCCGGGGAGCGCGGCCGGGAGATCACCGTCCGCATGCTCCTGAACCACACCAGCGGCATCGGCGACTACGTCCTGAGTGCCTTCCCGTCCCTCGCACAGGGCTCGACGGACAGCCTCGAGAAGGAACGGTTCCGCTCCCTGCGCCCCGCGGAACTGGTCAGGATGGGCCTCGCGGCCCCCGCGACCGGACGCCCCGGTTCGGTGCCCGGCTCGTACTCCAACACCAACTACGTCATCGCCGGGCTGCTGTTGGAGAAGGTGACCGGCCAGAAGGCCGGCGCCTACCTCACCCGCCACGTCATCGACCGGGCCGGGCTGCGCCACACGTACCTGCCGCGCACCCCGTACATCAAGGGGCCGCACCCGCGGATGTACGAGTCGTGGTTCGGCCTGCTCGACCCGCCCCGCGACTTCAGCGTCTACGACATGTCGTGGGCGTCCACCGCGGGCGCGGTCGTCTCCACCACCGACGACCTGAACCGCTTCTACCGAGCCCTGCTCGGCGGGAAGCTGGTCGGCAAGGCCTCCCTCGACGAGATGACACGCACGGTCCCCGTCTCCGGCGTGGACTACGGCCTCGGCATCTACGCCCTCGAACTGCCCGGCTGCGGCCGCTTCTGGGGCCACGACGGGGCGGTGTTCGGCGCCGGCACGATCGCTCTGTCCAGCCGGGACGGCAAGCGCCAGGTCGCCCTCGCCCAGAACCTGATGAAGTACCAGGAGCTGGACGAGAACGGCCGTCCGAAGCTGCACCCGATCGACGAGGCCATCGCCGCGCACGTGGTCCGCGCGCTCTGCCCCGAGACCCCCGCGTCCGGAATCAACCCTTCTCGATTGACCAGGAGTCTCGTGTTTGATCAGCTGTCCCACTAGGCGCGGTGGGCTTCGCGGCGTTCCGCTTCGCCCCGCGCCTGAAGCCCCGGTCGCGCGACGCCTGACGCCCGGCCACGCAGACTGCCCGCCCCGGCACCGGGGCGGGCAGTCTCCGTTTCGTTTTGCGGAACCTTTGCCCGTGGGTCGGGCGTTGGAGGGGTGTGCGCGCGTGAGCGGGTGCGCCAGGTGATGCCGACTAGTACCGAGGTGACGTCAATGGCAGTGTGGGACCGGCTCAAGGACCAGGCCAAGGCTCTCCAGCAGAATCAGGGCGGCCGGGGTGCGACGACCGGTGGGCACAGCGGCGGGGCGAGGTCCGGCGGTGGCAGCAAGGCCCAGCTGGTCGGCCTGCTGAAGACGCAGCTCGGGTCGCTGAAGACCGAACTGAAGAGCGGTGCCTACCGGGACGCGAGCATGGCGATGTGCGCCCTGGTCGCGGCGGCCGACGGCCAGGTGGATCCGGCCGAGCGCCAGCAGGTCGAGTCGATGATCCTCAGCAACGAGGTGCTGCAGAACTTCCCGCCGGAGCAGCTGCGCACGCGGTTCAACAAGCATGTGGACCAGCTGACGGCCAACTTCCAGTACGGCAAGACGGAGGCGATGCAGGAGATCGCCAAGGCCGCCAAGAAGCCCACCGAGGCCAGGGCCGTGATCCAGACGGGCATGGTCATCGCCGGTGCGGACGGCCACTTCTCCCAGGCCGAGGCGACGGTCCTGCGCGAGGCCTGTGCGGCGCTGGGGGTGTCCCCGGCCGAGTTCCAGCTCTGACCGGGTGAGCCGGGCGCTGCTGCTCAGGGAGTGCGTAGGCGTACACGGCGGCCGGGCAGGCCGCCGTGCCGATCACGGCGTCGACGGCCGACGGGAGCACGGCGGTGCGGGTGACGGCCCTGGCCGGACACGCCACGGGGTCGTCCCCTACCGCGGGTGAGGCCGTCACAGGCGGCGACTGGGCCGGGCCCGTCGTCGGCAGCCTGCTTGCCGCCGCCCCGAAGGTGACCACGCGTGAGGCGGGACTCCGCAGGTCCGGGGGGGCGTGCCCACGCGCGCCGGTCGGGATCCCGCACTCCCGCAGGTCCGCTGGGGTGGTGCCACGTGGGTCGGCCGGGGCCGTACTCCCGCGGGCCAGGCGGAGCCGCGCCCCGGGTAGCCCGCTGGTGCCGCACCCGGGCCGTGGGCCGGATCCTCGCGGCGCACGTGGATCCGCTGGGGGGCGTGTTCCCGCAGGCCCGCCGGGGCCGTAGCCGCGCAAGCCCACGTGTGCCGCCCTCCCCCGCAGGCCCACCGGGACCGTACCCCCGCAACCCCGCCCCGTGCCGCACCCCGCAGATCCGCCTTGGTCCCCTGGCCCCAGGCCCCCCGTCCGGGCGCCCTGGCCCCCCAGCCCAGGCCCCCGCCCAGCCCTCCCCGCAAAGGAGCCCTGCATGACCGCCGACCGGACCGTGCCGGCCCGTCGGGCCCTTCTGGCCGTCGGGGCCCTGTTGCCCCTCACCGCGTGCGGGGCGGACGACCGGCCCGCAGGCGGGCCCGACCGCACTCCCGCGTCCACCGGCGCGCCGTCGCGGCGAGCGGCGGTCCACCGCCCCCGGCTGACGGATCTGGAGCGTGCGTACGGTGCGCGCGTCGGTGTCTACGCCCTCGCGACCGGCACCGGTGCCACGGTCGTCCACCGGGCCGGTGAACGCTTCGCGTTCTGCTCGACGTTCAAGGCCCTGGCCGCCGCAGCGGTCCTGCACCACCGCACCCTGAACGGCCTGGACCGGCGCGTCACCTACACCGAGGCCGACCTGCGCTCCACCGCACCGGTCACCGGCCGGCACGTCGCGACCGGCATGACTCTCCGTGAACTCTGCGACGCCGCCGTCCGCTTCAGCGACGGCACGGCGGGCAACCTGCTGATGCGCGACATCGGCGGCCCGCCGAAGCTCACCGCCTACTTGCGAAGCCTCGGCGACGAGGTCAGCCGCATGGACCACTACGAGCCCGAACTGCACGACGTACCGCCCGGCGACCCCGCGGACACCACCACCCCGCAGGCGATCGCCACCGACTTCCGCAGGCTCCTCCTCGGGACCGCCCTGCCCGCCCGGGAACGCCGGCTCCTCATGGACTGGCTCTCGCGCAACGCCACCGCCGTCGGAGCCCGCCGCATCCGGGCCGGACTCCCCGGTGACTGGAAGGTGGCCGACAAGACCGGCACGGGTGACTACGGCAGGGCCAACGACATCGCCGTCGTCCACCCGCCCCGCACCGAGCCGCTCGTCCTGGCCGTCATGACCGACCGGCCCGGCCGCGACGCCGAACCCTCCGACGCCCTGATCGCCGAGGCCACCCGGCGGACCATCGCCGCCCTGCGACTCCCGGGGATTCCGTCGCCGTCTATAACGGGGCCATGATCTATCACGTCGTACCGAGCACCGCCTGGGCCGGCACCGGCCGGTCCTACGCGCCCGACTCCCTCGCCGAGGAGGGCTTCGTGCACTGCTCCCCGGACGAGGCGACCACGCTGGCCGTCGTCAATGCCTTCTACCGGGACGCGCCCCGGCCCCTGCTGGTGCTCGCCCTGGACGAGAGGCGGCTCGCCGCCAGGGTGGAGTGGGAGGCGGCGGCCCCCGCCCCGCCGCCGGGGGTCGCCGGGGACGTCCTGTTCCCGCACGTGTTCGGCCCCCTCGACCGGGCCGCCGTCGACCACGTCCTGGAGGTGTGTTTCGACGAGCAGGGCAGGGCCTCGGAGCTGCGTACGGCAGGATGACCGGGTGATCGAACAGAAGTCCGCCCCGGACGCCCCTGCCCTCTCCCTGCGCCCCGTCCGGGGAGCGGCCCGCTGCGCCGTCGCGGCTCTCGCCCTCGCCGGGACCGCCTGGGCGGCCCGGGCGCTCTGGCACATCCGGCTCGCCACGGCCGGACAGCCGGCGTCCGGCCCGCCCGACCAGGGAGGCGGCGTGCACCGGCCCCTGAACGGCCTGGAGGACTCATACCACCTGGTCGCCTCCGTGGGCAGCGCCGTCACGGCCGTCTGCGTGATCGTGTTCCTGCTCTGGCTGGACCGCATGAGGGACAACGCCAAGGCCCTCTCGGGCACGGACCCGCGCTACGGCTACCCCTGGCTCTGGCTGGGCTGGATCGTGCCCGTGGTGAACCTGTGGATACCCCGGGGCATCGTCGCGGACGTCCACCGCTCGGTCTTCCCCGAGCGGCGGCTGCCCGCCGTCGTGAACTGGTGGTGGGGCCTGTGGCTGGCCGGGCTGGCCGGCGGCGCGGGGATCATCTACTCGGACGACACGGACGAGGTCATCGCCCGCGCCTACAGCGACGTCCTGCCCCTGCTCGCCGCCGACCTGGTGATCATCGCCGCGGCCGGTGCCGCCGCCCTCATGGTCCACACGCTCACGACGGCACAACAGGAGCACGTCGCCGGCCGGGACCAGTGACCGGGTCGCCGCGGCCGGTGCACCGACACGGCGAAGGAGGCCGTGACCGGCACCGGCGTCCCCAACCGCCCGCTGTGCTTCCGCAGTTCCTCGGCAGTGAGGTGACGCGCGGCCGGTCCCATGTCCACCAGGCGGGCGATGTCCTCGGCCGTGAGCCTCATCGCGTACTCCAGCGGCTCGGTGCGATCGAGCCGGAAAGCGGCGTCCAGGAACGCCGTCCGGGCCGAGGACGCGGGCGAACTCGGGGCCGTTGCGGGGTGCGAAGACGTTGAGGACGAGGTCGGCGCAGCCGGTGCGCACCGGCCCCGGCTGCCACACGTCCCAGCGGGCGGCCTCCGCACGGGCATGTGCGCGGGCCGCCGCGGCCAGGCCAACGGCTCACCCTGCCGCCCCCTCCCGGACTTGGGCGGTTGCCGTCCGCTCGTACGACGGAACGGGGCGTGCCGAGGTGGGGGTGGCCGACGGGGCGCGGGACGCTTCCGCCGGGCCGGTCACCTCCCTGTCGTGCGTGCCGGGGTCCGCCGCACGGGGGTCGTCGGTGGCCGGGCGGCGCGTGCCCGGGGACGACGGGCGCGACGACTCGGACGGGGACGGAACCGGGGTGGGTGACGCCGAAGGGGTGGGCGGCGCCGTCCGCGTGGCGGGCGGGGCCATCGGGACCGTCGGGGTCGTGGGGCGTTCGGGCGCCGTGTGGCGCAGGGGGATGCTGATGAGGACGGCCGCGACGCACGCCAGGCCCGCCCCGGCCGCGGTGCGCAGCAGGCGGCGGCGGGTCGCCCGGCGGCGGATCGTCTCGAACTGGCCGGGGGGCGCGCCCAGGTGGTCGGGGGAGGAGGGGCGCAGGATCACGGCGAGCGGGTCGTCCGGGCCGGGCTCCGGTCCGTCGTCGTCAAGGCGTGTGGTCAAGGCTTCTCCTCAGGTGGACGCGGAGCAGTTCCCGGGCCGCGTGCAGGTCGGCCTTGACGGTTCCTTCCTTGCGCCCGGTCAGTGCGGACACCTCCCGGATCGGCATGTCAGCGTAGTAGTGGAGGAGGATCGGGACGCGCAGTCGTTCCGGCAGGGACTGCACGAGCAGCCGCACCGACGGGTCCGCCTGTTCGGGGTGGGGGCGCACCGCGGCCTCCGAGGTGACGCGGTGCATCGCCCGGCGCTCGCGCTCCAGCTTGCGCCAGTGGTCCCGGACCAGGTTGGCCGCGGTGACGTAGAGGAAGCCGCGCGGCTCCTCCACGGACGTCCAGCGCGCCCAGAGCCGGGTGAACGCCTCCGAGGCGATCTCGTGGGCCGTTCCGTCGTCGTCGACGAGCCGGCGGCACCAGCCGGCGAGGCGCGGGTAGAGGGCGGCGAACAGCTCGGACGCTGCCTTCTCGCGGGACCGTTTCAACGCTCTCCAGGGGTGGGGGACTTCGTGCCGCTCAGCGCCGCGAACACGATCACGTTGTCCGCGTATCCGTCGCCGGTCCGCGCTCCGCCGCACGTGATCAGCCGCAGCTCCGGGCGGTTCACGTTCCCGTAGACGTCGTCCGCCGGGAAGTCGGTTTTGGGGACGGTCCGCACCGCCGTGACGGCGAACTGCGCCGCCGTGCCGTTCTCCAGGCGCGCCGTGATCCGCTCACCCCGGCGCAGCCGGGCGAGGTGCCGGAAGACACCGTCGCCGTACGGGCCGACGGTGACATGGCCGAGGAGCACCGACGGGCCGGTCTGGCCGGGCGTCGGCGAGTGCCGGTACCAGCCCGCCCGGTCGTGGGCCGTGACCGGCGGCACCTGCACCGTGCCGTCGGCCGCCAGGCCCAGCCGGAGGACCGGGGTGTCGACGCCGATCGACGGGATCAGCAGCCGCACCGGGACCGAACGGGCCAGGGGCCGTGCCCTCCTGGCCGGGACCGGCGAAGCGGTGGTCCCCGGCCGCGGCGGGCTGCCCTGGCCCGCGCACGCCGTCAGCAGGGACGCCAGGGCCCCGGCCGTGACCGCGCGCCTGGAGAACGAGCTCATGCCCCCGTCGCCCGGCGGCGGCGTACGACGAAGACCGTGCCGCCGCCCAGGGCGAGCACCGCGGCGGCGCCCGCGCCGAGAGCCGTGCCGTCGCTCCCGGAGGCCGTGGACGCGGCCACACCGGTGTCCGGCGCGCCGCTCGGCACGCGGGAGACCTGCCCCTCGGCGGGCGCCCGGGTGGGTTCGTCGGTGGCCGGCGCCGGGGTCGGTTCGGCCGCCCGGGTCGGTTCGTCAGTGGCCGGCGCCGGGGTCGGTTCGGCGCTCTTCTCCGGCTGGGTGGTGGGCGCGGCGGACGCCGGGACCGGGCTCGGGGTCGAGGTCGAGGTCCCGTCCGCGAATGCGGGCCCGGTGCCCATCAGTACGGCGGTGCCCGCGAGGGCCAGGGCACTGAGGAGGGTTCGGCGCATGGAATCGCACTCCTTCGTCGGTCCGCCCGACGGTCGGGCTGGGTGACAGATCGTGCGGAGAGACGAGGCGGCGCCGGGACGGGTTGCAAAGAGATGGCAAAGCCGCCGCAGGGGGCCCGAAATAACCTGTCGCGCGCGGGAGTCGGGGCCGTTAGCATCCGTCGCGATGACGACTCACTCTGTGAACAGATTGGGGGACCCGTCCGCGCAAGGTGAGTGCTGATGCTCACCGACCTCGCGAACGGGGACTCCCCGCTTTCCTTCTGGCCGCGCGTGCGCGAGTTCGCCGTGCCGCCCTCCATGATCGAGACTGCGACCGCGCGCCGCCGTGCCGGTGACTGGGCGGGCGCCTGCGCCGCCGCGAACATCGACGTCGACCTCCAGCCCCGGCTCCTGGCCCGGCGCCACGGACGGGAGTTCGCCGCCGGGCTCCGCGCCGACCTCCGGCACCTCGCCCCCGACCTGCTGCGCTGGCACATGCCGAGGATCGCCCCCGACGGGCTGCTGCGGCCGGGCCTGACCATCACCCTGGCCCGCTACGGCACCCCCGGACCCGGAGCACTGCACCTCGTGGTGCGGACGCCGCCGGCCTGGGCGGACGCCGGTCAGCGGATCAGCCTCGCCCTGTGGGACGCCTCCCGCGCGCGGGAAGCCCACCGGCATCATCCGCACCCGCGCCCCAGCCGGCGTTTCCGGCTCGACCTGCACCGCCACCTGTGGGACGCGCGCCGGGCCGGTGAGCTGCGGGCGCGGTCCGGCGAGGGCGGTGAGGACCCCGACCCGGCCGGGCCGCCGACGCTCGGACAGCGGTGCGCGGTCGACCGGTGGGCGGCCGAGGCGGAGCTCCTGCTGCGGGCCGAACGACGGTCCGGTGGCAAGGTCTCCGTGCGCCTCGGGGCGCGCCACCGGGTCGTCCTGGAGGTGTCCGGCGACGGTGAGCGGACGGCGATGTCGTACGCACGCGCCCCCGACGCCTCGCTCCCCGTACTGCCCGACGCGGCGACCTGGGTGCTGCCCGACCTGGAGCTGCTGCGGGCCGGGGCGATCGACGCCGGGCGGCTGCATCCGCTGGTCGCTTCGGCGCTGGGGGCCGGGCGGACCGGCAGCCCCGCCCTGCCGCGACGGGCCGGGGATCCGCGGGTGGTGGAGTGCCGGGGCGCCCGGCACCGCATCGGCCTGGTCGACGGCGCACTGGCCGCCCTCGACCACGACCCGGACGAGATCCGGCGGGAGGAACTGCTCGCCGCCTTCGGCGGTCCGCCGCTGCCCTGTCTGCGGGCCGTCGACGAGGCACACCGTCGTCCCGACTGCCTCCCCGGCGTCCGCGAACGCCTCCACCACGGCGACATCGCCGGTGCGCTCGCCGCGGTCGAGAGCCTGCTCGGCCCCGAGGCGGTGCTGCGCGACGGCCCGCTGCGGGACGCGCTGGAGACGGCCGCACGACGGCGCATCGCCCACGGGCTGTACCGCGCGGGCCTCGATGGTCCCTCGCCCGGCAGCCGGCGCGCCTGGGACCGCCGCCGCTCCCGCGACGACGGCCCGCACCCACGCCACATGTGACCCGGCCCCACCCGGCCGGGGCGAACGCCCTGCCCCCGGCCCCGCCCTTCATCCCACCGAGACGGCTCACCACCGGCACACAGGTGATCACCCATGCGCTCTCACACCTCGTTCCCGTCCGACACCGCCGCCCAGCTCGACGTGGCCGGTGACCTGCTCGCCCTGCTGCGGGACACCACCACCGAACCCCGCCCCGACACCCAGCTGGAGGCCCTCACCCTGGCCGTCGCCGCCGACCTGCCCGTGCTGCTGTGGGGCGAACCGGGCATCGGCAAGACCGCGGCCCTGACCCAGCTCGCCACCGCCCTGGACCTGCCCCTGACCACGGTGATCGCGAGCGTGCACGAGCCGTCCGACTTCTCGGGGCTGCCGGTCGTCGGCGACGACCCCGCCGAGCAGGGCGTGCCGATGGCCCCGCCGGACTGGGCCGTGCGCCTGGTGCGGGCCGGGCGGGGACTGCTCTTCCTCGACGAACTCTCCACCGCGCCGCCCGCCGTTCAGGCCGCCCTGCTCCGGCTCGTGCTGGAACGGCGGATCGGCGCGCTGCGTCTGCCGCCGGGTGTGCGGATCGTGGCCGCCGCCAACCCGCGCTCCTCGGCCGCGGACGGCTGGGAGCTGAGCCCTCCCCTCGCCAACCGCTTCGTCCACCTGCAGTGGACGCACGACACCGACGTCGTCGTCCGCGGCCTCGGCGGGACCTGGCCCCGGGCGACGCTGCCCCGGCTCGACCCGGACAACCTCCCGGAGGCCGTGGACTTCGCCCGCCGGGCCGTGTGCGGGCTGCTCACCGCCCGCCCCGGCCTCGCCCACCGGCTGCCCGGAGGGGAGAGCCGCCGGGGCGGGCCGTGGCCGTCTCCGCGCAGCTGGGAGATGACGCTGCACCTGATCGCCTTCGCGACCGCGGCCGGCTCCTCCCGTGACGTCCTCTCCCTGCTGGTCCGGGGCACCGTCGGGGACGGGCCCGGCCTCGAACTGCTGGCGAGCCTGGACCGGATGGACCTCCCGGACCCCGAGACGTTGCTGGCCGACCCGGCCGGCGCGGTGCTGCCGGAGCGCGGCGACCTGCGGCAGGCCACGCTGGACGGCGTCGTGGCCGCCGTGCGCAACCGCCCGGAGCGACTGCGCTGGGACGCGGCCTGGGCGCTCCTGGTGAAGGCCCTGGAGACCGGCCCCCCGGACGTGGTGGTCGTCCCCGCCACCACGCTCGCGGCCCTGCGCCGCGACGACTGGGACGTTCCGGCGTCCATCGAGCGGCTGGCCGGAGTGGTCTCCTTGTCCCGGCGGGCGGACCGGACCACGGCCGCCGTCGCGGCCGCTGCCGCGGCGAAGGCGGGCCGGTGACGGCGGGCAGCCGAGACCGCGGACGAGACCGCGGCCGGGACGAGCCGGCGGTGACCGGCGCGCACGGGGTGGCCCTTGGGCCGATGGCGACGGGTGTGCCTGAGGCGGTCTTCGGGGCGGCGGCCACTGGTGGGCCTGATGCGGACCCCGGGTCGACGGTGACCGGCGCGCCTGGGGTGGCCCTTGGGCGGATGGCGACGGGTGTGCCTGAGGCGGTCTTCGGGGCGGCGGCCACTGGTGGGCCTGAGGCGGCTCTCGGGGCGGTGGCCACTGGTGGGCCTGAGGCGGCTCTCGGGGCGGCGGCCACCGGTAGGCCTGAGGCGGACCCCGGGCCGACGGTGACCGGCGCGCACGGGGCGGCCCCTGGGCCGACGGCGCCCGGTGCGCACGGGGCCGCCCCCAGGGTCCTCGACCGGGACAAGCTCTTCACGGCCCGCCTGCACGCCGCCCGCGTCCGCCCCTACCTCGCCACGGCCCTCTTCGCCCTGCACGTCGTCGAGTCGCGGCGGGTGCCGACGATGGGTGTCGACCGCTACTGGCGGTGCTACGTGTCGCCGGCGTACGTGGACCGCACGCCGGTCGAAGAACTGGCCGGGGTGTGGGTGCACGAGGTGTCGCACCTGCTGCGCGACCACCACGCCCGCAGCGACCGGGTCGCCCGCGAGCGGGGCCTGCACGGCCCGGGGGAGCGGCTGCGGATGAACATCGCCGCGGACTTCGAGATCAACGACGACGTCTACGGCGACGGCCTGGCCCGCCCGGAGGGAGTCGTCGAACCGGGCCATCTCGGCCTGTCGGAGAACGAGTTGATGGAGGAGTATCTGCGGCAGTTCACCCTGGGTCCGCGCTCACAGGACCTGGCGTGGCTCGACTGCGGCAGCGGCGCCGACGGTCTGGACCGGGAGTGGGAACTGGGCCCGGACGGCGCGCACGGCCTGAGCGAGCAGGAGCGGGACGCGGTCCGCTTCCGGGTCGCCCAGGGCATCAACGGCCGCCCCGGCAGCACCCCGCAGGGCTGGCGGCGCTGGGCCGAGGAGGCCTTCCACCCGCCCCAGCCGTGGCGGCAGCTGCTGGGTGCGGCGGTCCGCTCGGCGGCGTCCGCCCCCGGGGTGGGTGAGGACTACACCTACGGCCGCCCCGCCCGCCGCTCCACCGCCCTGCCCGGCACGATCCTGCCGAGCCTGCGCCGCCGCCCGCCCCGCGTCGCCGTCGTCATCGACACCTCCGGCTCGGTCAGCGACGCCGAACTGGGCAGCGCCCTGCTGGAAGTGGCCGCGATCGCCCGGGCCGTGGGCGGCCGCCGTGACCTGGTCACCGTCGTGCCCTGCGACGCCTCCGCCGGTCTCGCCCGCCGCCTGTGCAGCACCGAGGGCATCCCGCTGACGGGCGGTGGCGGCACGGACCTGCGGGCCGGTTTCACCCGAGCCCTGCGCACCCGCCCGGCCCCCGACGTCATCGTCGCCCTCACCGACGGCCAGACCCCCTGGCCGGGCACCCGGCCCCCCTGCCGCACGGTGATCGGCCTGTTCCCGCGCCCGTACCGGAGCCACGCCTACGACGAGTCCGACCCCGAGTACGTCCCGGACACACCCCCGGCGTGGGCCCGCGTGGTGGACATCGGCTCCTGAACGCCCTACGGCCGGTGCAGCAGCCCCCGTTCCATCGCCACCACCACCGCCCTCGTCCGGTCGTTCACGTCGAGCTTGGCGAACAGGCGGAGCAGGTGCGTCTTCACCGTGGCCTCGGCGATGACGAGGCGCCGGCCGATCTCGGCGTTGGTGAGGCCGTCCGCGACCGCGTTCAGGACGTCCGCCTCGCGGGCCGTGAGGGGGACCGGGGCGGGCTGGCGCATCCGGGCGACCAGGCGCTCGGCGACCCGGGGTGCCAGCACGGTCTCCCCGCGGGCCGCCGCGTGGATCGCGTCGGCCAGCTGCTCACGGGTGGTGTCCTTCAGGAGGTAGCCGATCGCCCCGGCCTCCACCGCGCGCTCGATCTCCGCGTCCGTGTCGTAGGTGGTCAGGATCAGCACCCGGGTGCGGGGGAAGCGCGCCACGATCTCGCTCGTCGTGGCCACGCCGTCCAGGACGGGCATCCGCAGGTCGACCAGGGCGACATCGGGTGCGTGGCGTGCGACGAGGTCGAGGGCGGCGCGGCCGTCGCCCGCCTCGCCGACGATCTCGATGCCGGTCCCGGCGGCGAGGAGGGCCACCACTCCGGCGCGCATGACGGTGTGGTCGTCGACGACGACGATGCGCAGCGGTCGGTCCGTCACGCCGCGGCCCCCAGCGGTATCAGCGCCAGGACCCGGGTCCCGTCCCCCACCGAACTCGTCACCGTCAGCCTCCCGCCCAGTTCCGCCAGTCGCTTGCGCATGCCGTCCAGACCGAAGCCCGACGACGCCTCCACCAGGAACCCCGCCCCGTCGTCGGTGATCTCGAGCTCCACCCCGTACGGCTGCCGGGCCAGGACCACGCCGACCGTGGAGGCCCGGGCGTGCTTGCGGACGTTGGCCAGCGATTCCTGGGTGCAGCGCAGCAGCGCGATCCGGGTCTGCTGGTCGCACTCCAGGTCCTCCAGTTCGGCGTCGACGGTGAGACCGGTGTCCTCGGCGAAACGGTCCAGGGTGCGGCGGAGGGTCTCCGTCACCGAACCCGACGCGGTCTGGTCCGGCCGCCGGCCCGAGCCGACCAGCTCCCGCGCCTCGGCGAGGTTCTCCCGGGCGGTGGACTCGATCGACCGCAACTGCTGGGCGCTGCGGCCCGCTTCGGAGCCGAGCCCCGCCCGGGCCGCCTCGGCGAGCACGATGATCGAGGCGAAGCCCTGCGCGAGGGTGTCGTGGATGTCCCGGGCCATCCGCTCCCGCTCGTCCGCCGCACCCTGGCGCTGGTGCGCCTCGGTCAACTCGGCCTGGGCCGCCTCCAGTTCCGCCAGGAGCCGGGCCCGTTCGGCGCTCTGCGCGACCACGGAGTGCGCCCACAGCCCGATCAGCGCCCCCACGGCGACGACGAGCAGCGTCGACACGAGCGTCTCGGTGAAGAACTCCACCGTCCAGCCGTCGTCCCGCAGCACGCTTCCGGCCAGGGTCGCGGCCGTGGCGAGCCCCAGGAACACCATCGAGACCCTCGGTGTCCGCCCGAACATCCAGTAGTGCGGCAGCGTCACCATGAACAGGGCCGCGTAGTTGCCGCGCAGGTACGCCAGTCCGCCGAGCGCCACCACCAGCACCGACAGATACACCTCCGGCCGGACGACGGGGTGGGCGGGGAAGCGGTACAGGACCGCGTAGGACACCACCACCGCACCCAGCAGGGCCAGCGCCGCGTACTTGCTCCCGCCGGGACGGTCGATGGCGACCAGGCCGACGGCCATCACGGCGAACAACAGCCAGCACACCGCGTTCCAGCGGCGCAGCGTGGTGGTCCAGAACGTGTCGGAGGCGGCCCCGGCGAGAGCGGTCATACCGATCAACGTACGTCGACCGCCGGACGGGAGGAGGGGCTTTTCTCCGGGCCGGCGAGTGCCCGGCGCACCGCCCGCGAGGGCCACCAGCTCGACTCGCCGAGCAGCAGCATCGCCGCCGGCAGGACCATGACGCGCACCACGAACGCGTCGATGAGCACGGCCGCCGCCAGGACGAAGCCGATCTGCTTCATCTCGATGATGTGCAGGAAGACGAAGCCGGCGAACACGGTCGTCATCACCACCGCGGCGCTGGTCACCACGCTCGCCGAGGACCGGATGCCGTCCAGCACCGCCTGCCGCGTGGGCACCCCGGCGAGCGCCGCCTCCCGGATCCGGCTCACCACGAACACCTGGTAGTCCATCGACAGTCCGAAGAGGATCACGAAGAGGAACAGCGGCACGCGCGACCCGATCGAGCCGGTGGACTCGAAGCCCAGCAGGCCCTCCGCCCAGGTCCCCTGGAAGACCAGCACGAGCAGTCCGAGCGCCGCCGCCGCGGACAGCAGGTTCAGGGCGACGCCGAGCACCCCGAGGACCACCGAGCGGAAGGCGTACACGGTCATCGCGAACGTCACCAGCAGCAACGCCCCCATCACCAGCGGCAGTCGGCTGTTCTGGTGGGCGGGATAGTCGGCGTAGCGGGCGACGTCACCGCTCACGCCGTACTCGGCGCCGCTGATCCGGCCGACGGTGGCCGGCAGGAAGTCGTCCCGGAGCCGGTCGAGGGAGTCGTACGCCTCCTCGGAGTTGCCGAGGTGGGGCACCTTCAGTTCGAGGGTGCCGGTGCGGTCGTCTGCCGAGGTCCGGATCCGTGACGCCCCGGTGAACAGCGGGTCGGCCGCCGCCCGCCGGGCCACCTGCCGCAGGGCGGCGGTCACCTCCGCCGACCGCGAGGCGTCGGCCCGCACGACGACCTGGTGGGTCACCCGCTGCTCGGGGAACGCCTCGTTCAGCCGGTCGTACACCCGCATCGCGGGGATCTCGCGGGAGTGCGTGTCCCGGCTCATCTCGGTGATCTTCAGCCCGGACAGCGGGAGGGCCAGGGCCAGCAGCGCCAGCACCGACACGCACAGGGTGGCCAGGGGGTGCCGGGCCGCGGGGCGCAGCAGCGCGTTCCACATCCGGCCGCCGCCACCCCCGCCCCGCACCCTGCGGGCGGGCTTCCCGCGCTCCGCCCTCCGCAGCGCCCGGCGCTCCGCCCGCCGCCCCAGCTTCACCAGCAGCGCGGGCAGGGCCGTCAGCGAACTGGCCACCGCCACCAGGACGACCACGATGGTGCCGGTCGCGAGGGACGAGAAGATCACGTCGGAGGCCAGGTACAGCGTCGCCGTGGAGGCGACCACCGCGAACCCGGAGACCACGACCGCCCGCCCCGAGGTCGCCGCGGCCAGCTCCACCAGGGCCTCGGAGGACAGCCGCCCGCCGGAGCGGGCCCGTTCCTCCCGCTCGCGCTTGAGGTAGAAGAGCGTGTAGTCGACGCCGACCGCGAGGCCGATCATCAGGATGACGTTCGTACCGACCCCGGCGTCGGGCGACACGTGCGAGACGACCATCGAGAGGCCGACCGCCGCCGCGATCGACGACAGCGCCAGCAGCAACGGCACCCCGGCCATGGTCACCGACCCGAACACGACCAGCAGGGTGAGCAGGGTGACGGGCAGGGTGATCGCCTCGGACAGCGCCAGGTCGTCACTGCGCTGCCGGTCGACCCCCTTGCTGACGGAAGGACTTCCGGTCTCCTCCAGCAACAGCCCGGGGTGGCTCTCCTGCACCGCCGCCGTCTGCGCCAGCAGTACGTCGACCTTGTCCTTGGCGTCGCGCTCCTCGCCCTTCAGCGTCACCTCGACCATCAGGGTCCGCCGGTCGCCGGACAGCAACGGGTCGGCCACGCCCGCCACTTCGGGCAGCCGCCGCATCCGGTCGGTCAGGTCCTTCGCGGCGGCCCGGGCGGTGCCCTGGTCCAGGGCACCGCCCGAGCGGGAGGAGATCAGCACCTGTTCGGCGGGCCGGCGCTCCAGCTGGGCCTCGGCCGCGAGGGTCTCGGCCCGGCCGGCCTCACCGACCCGGTAGTCCGCCGTCTTCGCGCTGTTGATGCCGACGGCACTGCCCGCCCCCAGGCACAGCACCACGAACACCAGCCAGCCGACGATCGCCCGCCAAGGATGTCGCGCACTCCAGCGCGCCACGCGCACAGTCAGTGGATTCATGCCCAAAAGCGTTGCTGAACAGGGCGGTTGCGGGACAGAGGCAGTCGGTGGAACCTGCCGTCCACCGTTCGGTGGACCCGGCCCCGGGGGGGTGTCCCCACCCCGGCCGGGGGGTCAGCCCGGCTTCTTGGAAGGTGCCGCGAGGTCGGTCGCTTCCTGGCCGGCCGGCGCGGTCAGAGGCCGAAGAGCTCCGCCGCGTTGTCGTGGCACACGGCCCTCAGCCACGCGTCCCCGAGGCCCAGCCGCTCCAGGGCGTGGAGCTGGTCCGCGTACGGGTAGGGAATGTTGGGGAAGTCGGAGCCGAGCAGAATGCGGTCGCCGGCGTCCGCCAGCCGGGGCAGGGCCCGGCGCGGGAACGGCGCGAGCCGCTCGGCGAAGCCGGTGAACGCCATCGTCGTGTCCAGCCGCACCTCCCCGTACCGCTCGGCGAGGCCGAGGAACTCCTCGTACTCGGGCATCCCCATGTGGGCGACGATCAGCCGGAGCCGGGGGTGCTCCGCCAGCACCCGTGCGATCGGCCCGGGGCCGGTGTGCTTGCCGGGCGCGGGGCCGGAACCGCAGTGGATCACCACGGGGACCCCGGCCTCGGCCAGCACGCCCCACGCCGGGCGGAGCAGCTCGTCGGCCGGGTCGTAGGCCCCCACCTGCACATGCGCCTTGAAGACCCGCGCGCCCGCCGCGACGGCCTCCCGGACGTAGGCTTCGACGCCCGGCTCGGGGAACAGGGTCGCGGTGTGCAGACAGTCCGGGGTGCGGCGCGCGAAGCCGGCCGCCCAGCCGTTCAGCCAGCGGGCCATGCCGGGCTTGTGCGGGTAGAGCATCGCGGTGAAGGCCCGCACGCCGAACCCCCGGAGGATCCGCGTCCGTTCGGCCTCTTCCTCCCGGTAGGTGATGGGCCACTCCAGTCCGCCGGTGAGCGGCCCGAGCGCGTCGAAGTACTCCCAGACCTTGTTCAGGACCCGCTCGGGCATGAAGTGCGTGTGCACGTCGACGAGGCCGGGGAGCCCGAGCCGCCCCCAGAAGCGGCGGATGTCGTCGGGCTCGTCACCGTGATCGTTCATGGTGCCCACGATCGGGCGGGGCGCGGCCGCGGGGCCAGTGCCGTGCGCGGCAGTTCGATGAGGGATGTGTCACGCCCGCCGCGCCCCGCATGCACGTCAGCCGATGCGGGCGCACAGGTCGTCCGTGTTCCCGTGGACGAGGTGCACGGACTTGTAACCGGTGGGGCCGATGTCCATCGTGTAGACGCCGTCGACGATGTACAGGCCGCGCGGCAGGGTGCCACCGCCCTCCCCGACACCGACGAACACCGGGCCGTGCACGGCCCAGCGCTGTGATCCGTCGCGCCGGTACTCGACGACGGCCGAACCGCTCGCGTCGGCGTCGTGGGTGGCGCCGGTCCCGGTGTTCGTGACGCGGATGACCAGATCGCCCTGGTAGGCGACCCGCCGCGCGGAGCCGTCGGGGTAGGTGCTCAGCACCCGCCGCACCACCTCGTCGACGACGGGCTCGCCGTGGACGGGGAAGTCGCACCGCACACCTGCGGCGACGTCCCACGGTGCGGAGGGCGCGGGCTCCCAGCCGGGCCCGGGCGCGGCGGACGCGGGCTGCGTGCCGAGGAGCGCGGCCACGAGTGCCAAAGGGGCGAGGGCGGTTCGACGCATGGTTCTCCCTGTCCGGAGGGGCGAAAGGACGGTGCGCCGAAGTCTGACCCCTGCTCCTGACCAAAGCCTCACCACTGCCGGCCCCGGCCCCGCCGCGCGGTTACCCTGCCGGACAGTCATGGATTTCCAGCTGCTCGGTCCGTTCGCCGCCCGTCACGAGGGGCGGCCGGTGCTGCTCGGCAGCCGCCGTCAGGAGCGGTGCCTGCTCGCGGTCCTGCTGCTGCACGCCGGCCACCCCGTCCCGACCGGCCGCCTCATCGACCTCCTCTGGGACGACGCCCCGCCCGCCTCGGCCCGCGCCACCGTCCACACCTACGTCGGCCGGCTCCGCGCCGCACTCCGGCCGTACGGGGTGTCCGTCGAGACCCGGCACGACGGCTACGCCGTGGAGCGGGGCCCGCACCGGATCGACGCGCAGGAGTTCACCGAGCTCGTGGGGCACGCGGCCGACGCCCGTGACCCGATGGAGCGGATCGGCCACTACGACCGTGCCCTCGCGCTCTGGCGCGGCCCTCTGCTCGCGGATGTCGCCGACGACCGGCTGCGTTCGCGGCTCGACGGCAGGCTGGGCGAACTGCGGCTGTCGGCGGTGGAACGACGGGCGGAGGCCCAGCTCGCCACGGGGCTGCCCGAGAGGGTCGTCGCGGACCTGACGCTGCTGCTCCCGGAGCATCCGGCCCGTGAGCGCCTGGTCGCCGCGCAGATGACCGCCCTGCACCGCACCGGCCGCCGGGCCGAAGCGCTCCGGCTCTACGACCGTACCCGCGCCGTCCTCGCGACCGACCTCGGCATCGGCCCGAGCCGTGAACTGCGCACCTTGCACGAGCGGATGCTGAACGGCGACCCCCGGCTGGACCGGCCGCCCGGGCCCGTCTACGCGGTACGGGTCGACGACCAGTGGCTCCCGTGGAGCACGAGCGGGCACCCCGCGCTGGAGTTCTGCAACACCTACGCCGGGTGGGGCGGGGACCGGCTGCCCGGGTCGGAGTGGCTGCCCGGCTACGCCACGCTCGCCGTGTGGGCCGGACACCTGGACCTGATCGGGCACCGGCAGACCGCCCGGCTGCGGGAACGGGCCCTGCTCCGGCCGGACGAGGCCGCCGCCGCCCTCGACGAGGCCCGGCGTTTCCGCACGGACCTCTACGCCTGCCTGACCGACCCGCAGGACGGCCGGGCGTTCAAGGCGGTCGCCGCGGTGGTGCAGGAGGCCGCGGGTCTTTCGGTCTTCACCCGGGGCGAGGACGGCCTGGGCCGCTGGCAGCCGTCCCCGTCCGCCGGGCTGCGTCTGCCTCTGCACGCGGTGGCCCGCACGGCGGGTGAACTCCTCGCCGACCCCCGCCGCTTCACCGTCCGCACCTGCCCCGCCCCCGACTGCGGCTGGTTGTTCCTCGACGAGAGCGGCCGCCGCAGGTGGTGCAGCCTGCGCACGTGCGGGGCGGGACGGGGCTGTGGTGTGAGCTGAGGGGGCGGACGGGCGGCCTGTCGCCGGGCGGAGTGGACGGGCGGCCCGCTGCCGGACGGGGCTGCGGCGGTCCGCTGATGGCGGACGGCGGAGTTTTCACGCGTTCCGGGCCGGGTCTGTTCCCGGCGGGACTCCGGCGTGTGTTGGGGGTGGCGGCAGGCCGCTCGTCGCCGGGCGGGACTGCTGCGGCCGGCCGGCCGGCGGCGGACGGCGGAGTTTTCACGCGTCCGGGCCGGGTCTGTTCCCGGCGGG